>JAYEOQ010000169.1:0-2225 GCA_034723215.1 Campylobacterota bacterium
TAATAAAAAATAACTATTTTTTATTAAATAAAACTAAAAGTATAAATTATTATATAATTTAGAAATTACAATCCCTTAGATAATGGTGTTAGAAAGTGTATTTTTAAATTTAATCGGATTTACCTATACTATAGCTAAGGACATTTTAATAAATGTAATACTTTTAGGTATACTTTAGTATAATAATTGTCATATAATAATTTCTAGGATAATTTAAATAGATGGCACAGGATAATAAAAATATTGATAAGACAAAAACACTATTAAGTAAATCTTCAAAGTCTATAAATATAAATCTAATATTTAGAATCGCTTTTGTACTATTTATAATATTGTCTGCTTATATTTCAAAAAATATTTACTTAGTTCAAACACAAGAGTATAAAAATGAAGTTTATACAAAATTAAATGATCAAATAAAAGATGAGTTTGATACTGTATTAAAAGATAAATTAAATACATCAAAAATTATATCATCATCACTTTCAAAAAATCAAAATATAAAAAAGGCATTAATATTAAATGCACCTAATGAGATTAATTTTAATAAATTACTTGAAGATATGACAATAACAAAAGAGTATGTAGATATACAAGTGGAACTTATTGATTCAAATGGGCTTAGTTTTAAAAGAAGTTGGATATCTAAATCGGGTGATGATTTAATAAAAAATAATTTAGAACTAGCATACTTGCTTAAATACCCTAAAGTTGATACAAAAATAGAAACAACAGAGTATGGAATGACAATTTTAAATAAAATTCCAATATACAATAAAGATAAATTTTTAGGTTTTTTTGGTGTTAATATTCAGTTTGATGGTATAGTTGACGCATTTAAAAAAAAGGGATTAAGTGTTGCAATCTTATTAAATAAAAAAGATTCTAGTTTTATAAATCAAAATTTATCACACTCTAAAGAGTTTGTAGAATCATATTATGTAGTAAATTCAAATAGTGATAAATATATTCTTAGATTATTAAGTCAAACTAATATTGAACATTTTTATAAAGATTGGAAAGGTGAATTTAAAATAAATAAAGATAGTGAGCATCTTGTATCACAATATAAAATTTCAAATGAAAAAGATGAGATAAAAGCTACTGTGTTTATTTTTAAATCATTGGATGAGATAGATTATGAAGATTTAGATTTTATACAACAATCACATATTATATTAACAATAGTATTAACAATTATGATTGGAATTGTGTTTAATTTTCTTTTTTTAATTTTTAGAAATAAAGATTTAGAAGTTTCAAATGACGAACTGGTTGTAATAAATGAAGAGTTGAAAATAAAATCAGATGCAATGGATTTTAATGAGAAAAAGATGGATAATATGTTTAATTCACAACCAAATTTAATGATTATGCATGATGGAAGCTCTTTAACACAAGCAAATAAAAGATTTATGGGATTTTTCAATAGATTTGGTACTTTTGATGGTTTTAGATCAAAACATAGATGTGTTAGTGAGCTGTTTGAAAAATATGAAGCACCAAACTATATCTGGGAACAGTATATAGATGGTATCTTTTGGATAGATTATATTTTAAAGAATCCAAGAAGACTTTATAAAATAGTTATGTCATATAAAGATTCAAAAATGTGTGAACCACATCATTTTATTATAAAACTTAATGAGATGAAATATGCAAAACATGTTTCAGATAGGATAGTTATTATTGCACTTGTTGATGTAACACAAGATTTAGTTAACTATAAAACAATTGAAGAGCCAAAAAAGATAGAAGAAAAAGTTGAAAATACAGAAGAATTAAGAGATATAGAAAATGATGAAAAGTTTAATCTAAAGACTACTATAGAAAATAGTACACGAGCTGTTTTTAAACAACTATTATCAAAAGATATTGAAGCTAGTAAATTAACAGATACAAATATGCAAAAAATTAAAGATAAGCAATGTATACAGTTTAATAATGAGTATAGATTTGAAGAAAAAAGTTATAAGTGGGTATTACTTATCACAGCAGAATCTTTATCTGTTATCTCTAATATAAAAAATAATGATATAGAAAATATGATAGTTGATACTATTGATAAAAGTTCTCAAAGCTTGGCAAATAGTATTGTAAAAAATATGATTGTTGTTACTAATGATATTACAGAGAAAAAAGTTGAATTAAGAGTGTCTGATTTAGAGGTAAAAAATAAATTACTATTTGATTATGATTCTAATTTGCTAGAATTAAATTTTATA
>JAYEOQ010000170.1:0-11067 GCA_034723215.1 Campylobacterota bacterium
CAGGTACAACTGCAACAGATGTTCCTAGTGTTGGAATTGTAGCAGATTGGTCAGGAACTGTAAGTGGAAATGTAGCTGGTACTACAGATGAGGGTGGAGCAGATAATAAACCTTTTAGTTTAGTTGTAGGTGCTCAACCTGATGGTATAGATCAAACAGAATCTATATTGGAAGGAACTGCAGTATCTGGTAATATTTTTACAGATGATGTTGCTTTAGGTGGTGATTTAGGCGGTGCTTCAAGTGTTGCAGGATTAACTGTAACTGGTGTAAGTGGATTTGTATCGGGAAGTGGTTATTGGGAAGGAACTACACTAGAAAACGGTACATTAAGAGTATTTGAAAATGGTGATTACACTTATACTGCACCAGCGACGGTTGGACATATTGCGAGTGATACACTTCCTGATGGTGAGTTTACAATTTCATATAATGATGGAATTGGTCCTGATGTGACTCAAACTTTAACATTAAATGTTTTAGATGATGAGCCAACAATAACAAATTCACTTGATGCATTACTTGTAAATGAAGAGGGAAATATACTGAGTGGTATTGACTTAGATATTGATACAGGTGCGGATATACCTGTATCTATTATCTTAACCCCTGAAGTTGATGTTGATGGTTTCGCAATAGATACAAATGATAACTTGTTAACTTCTACTGTGGGTGATAATACTTATAATTTAGTATATCTTCCGACAGTTGGAGGTACTACTGGTTCTGTTACTGCATATCAATATATTGATGCTAGCACAACAGGTGATCCTATTTTTACATTAACTCCAGATATGAGTGGTGGTGAATATACTGGAACTTATTCTGTTTTAATAGATGGACAGCTTGATGGTGCGGCATATAGTTATAATATTGATTTGAGTTCAGGAACAGCATACAGTGGAGGTAATCAACCAACATTACAATTTATAGTTCCTGATGCAACTCCTGATGATAGTAGTGATAATTTACATGTATTAGCAACAGCATATGATGGTACAGAAGTTGATACTGTTAATTATAATCCTTCTAATGGATTGGGTGTTGGTGATGGAGGTGTAGTTTCTTACGGTGAACGGTTGATATTAAATCTTACAGAGAGTGATAATATTACACCTTTAAGTGTTACAGATGCAAGTTTTACATTAGCTAGATTTAGTAGTGGAGAGACAGCATATTGGCAAGCGTATGATGGTGATACACTTGTTGGTGAAGGATATGTATCTGGTGAAGGAAACGAGGCACACCAAGATGGTGTTGCTGATCTTAATGCAAATATAATTGGAATGGAGGATAGTGCTTTTGACCAAATTATTTTTACTTGTACTAGTACTGGAAAAAATGATGGATATTCGTTAACGAGTATGGATGTGTCATATGATTATGATGTAGCTGGTACTCCTCACTCAATTAATGTTGATGTAGATGTTACAGATTCAGATTTAGATATAGCTTCAGGAGATATTGAGATCACTTTTGATGAAGATGGTGTGATTTATGATGTAGATGATACGGGTGATACTTTAGTTATAAGTGATACTGATATTGATTTTAGTGCATTAGCAGTTTCAGATGATAATGCTTATGATACAATAGATTTAAGAGCTGATCCAGATACAGTTACTAATGTTTCGAATTTAACTTTGGAGAGTGTATTTGATATGACTGATCATAATAATATATTAAATATATTAGGAGATGAAGGTGATTCACTTGAAATAGTTGATACTTCTACTTGGAGTAGTAAGGGTGAGGTGGAAGTATCTGGTACTACATATAATCAATACCAAGGTACTTATAGTGATATATCAGGTGATCAAACTGTTACATTAAATGTTCAAGATACAATTGATGAAGAGATAGTTTAATTTAACTAAAAGCATATATCAACTTTTAATAGGTTGGTATATGCTATTTTTATATCTCATATTGCCAATGATTTTTTAAATTCTCTAAAAACTCTAAAGTATTGGTGTCAGTACTTTCAAAATCATCTATCTCATTGACCGTTTTTTCTATCGCAATTTTACACTCATTTAAAATATAATCATACTCTTTATTTGATAATCCACAACTAGATTTTGCAAAATTTTTATATGTTTTTTCTTTCCACCAAAGTTTTCCATCACTAAGTCTTAAAGCAGGTATGTCATTTTTTATATAAACTGTTGTTGTAATTACATCATAAATTGGAGCTAAAAAAGAGTCTTCAAAATCATTTTCATAAAGTATTCCATAATTTTTTAGGTGACCATCCCCATTTTTAAGCAAATGATTCATAACAATAGCTTTAAATAATATTTTTAAACTCTCTTTTCTTTTTTGTGGTGATATAATATCTTTTATAACTCTCGCTATCTCTTCATAGCTACCATTGTATTTTTGTTTGGTTCCCCGTGCTGTTAATACACACATATCTTCAAATCCTAGATAACTGTTATCATCTTTTATATCAAATCTTTTCATAATAAACATATTCATATCACCACTTAAATAAAATTCTGGTGTTGGAAGATTTGCATTTTTAATTGCTCTCATACAAAAGTACTCATTTAGTGCTAAATTTGGATAGTTTGATTCCCACGATTTTACTATATAATGTTCAAATCTCATTGTTGTTTTATTGTGTGCTTTTAATAATAGTTTTGGTTGTATACCAGAAACTCCTGAACGAATAGCGAACTTTTCCATTAATTCATTAAAAAGATTATCTTTATTGGAATTTAATATATCATCTAACTCAAGATTTTCTTTTGAGTCAATAATCCTTTCAAATTTTACACGACCAAGCATATATGGTCCTATAAGTTTTAAAAAGTTTATATCATCCATATTTTGCAATTTGCTAAAGTGATTTTTGATAACCTCTTTTAAAGCACCTTCTGGCATATTCATTTGAAAAATCGGATGAAGTTTTTTACTAATCCAACTTGAACTTCGTATAGGCATAGTAAGACTCACTACATTTTGACTATCTTTTAAATAGTTAAAAATATATTTCTCATCTTCATAGCTTAAATCTCCACTGTGAGTTTTATTAATATATACTTTTGTATTATCGTTGTTCATTTTGTAACTCTTCAAGTGTTTTTGGACGACCTTTTGGTCTTATACTAAATTCATAACCAAGTAGATCTAAAATAGTTTCAACCTTTTTAATACCAACTTCATCAATAAATCCATTTTCTATTTTGGATATAGTTCGTTTAGTTATATCTGAATATTGCTCCATATCATTTTGAGACCATTTTTTCTCTTTTCTTAAAAGTTTTATCTTAGTTCCAAGTTGTAGTAGTGTCAAAATTGATCCTTAATATGAATTATATTTCTTATAGTATATCTTTTTAACTTAAATATGAATTATATTTCTTCTTTTTATTTTAAGAATTTAATTTATTCCTTACGCTAGATATGATAGTATTCAAAAAAATTAATATACGAGGAAATAAAATGTTCGGAAGAAGTACAGAATTAAAAGATTATGAACTAACTGCAGATGAGTTAGAGAAGTTACAATATGCGAAGATAACTACATCAAAAGGTGTGATTTGGATTAAACTAACTCCAGAAAATACAGCTAATACTGTTGCAAATTTTGCAGCTTTGGCAAATGACGGTTTTTATGATGGTTTAAATTTTCATAGAGTTATTGATGGGTTTATGGCTCAAGGTGGTTGTCCTGATGGTACTGGTGCCGGTGGTCCTGATTGGGCTATAGCTTGTGAAACATCTTGCGATGGTCAAGTTCATAAAAAAGGTAGTTTATCTATGGCTCATGCTGGTAAAAATACTGGTGGAAGTCAGTTTTTTATCTGTTTTGTACCTTGTCCACATCTTGATGGTGGTCACACTGTTTTTGGTGGTATTGAAGAAAATGATAATGACAGTTTTGATGTTCTTGATTCAACAAGACAAAATGATACTATTGAGTCTATTGAGATTTTAAATTCAAGAGATTAGTATAAAGGATAAAAAAAGGGTGGCTACTTAATTGTAACCACCCTTTTTTATTGTAAGCTTTAGGTTCTAAAAATTACATCTAGCATTAAACTCCTCTTGAGTTATATTTGATATATCTATATTTAGATTAGTCTCTTTATCTTGAAGTATTTTTAACATTTTATTTTGTAAAATCTCCTCTTCAAATGGTCCTATATAAACAGCTGTTCTTCCTGTGATGTCTTTACATATAGATATTCTAGCTTCTTTAGTATCTATTTTTAAAATAGCCTCTTTAAATAGTTTATATTTTAAACTATCTACTAAAATAAATTTTAATCTATTATCTTCTATTTTCACTATTTTTGTATCATTTGTATCTGGAACAACTATCTCTTTTTTAATTATATCAGCAGTTTTACTAATATTTAAATCTTGACTATTTTGAACAATCTCTTTTTTTATAACTATTTTAGTTTGTTCTTTTGTATTGTTCTTTTCTTTTTTTACTATCTCTTTCTCTTTTATAACTTTAGGATATATTCTTTCCTCTTTATTTAGTTTTGCAAAAGCTATTAACTCTTTCTCTCTCTCAATATAATAAAGTCTCTCTTTTTGTGCAATATTTTGAGCTTCTATCTCATCTTCACTAAGTATCTCATATTTTGTTAACAATGCTAATCTAGTATTTAATCTATCTTTATTTATTTTAGATGTAGAAAAGTTTGTTTTCTTTTTTTTAGTATACTTTATAACATCAATATTATCTTTATCTTTTACTATTTTTGTTGCATTCGTATCAATTTGTTTAATTGGTTCAGGATCAAACATACCTGTAAAATACATTACGACACCTGTAACAATTGTAAAACCTAATGCCCCTGCAACACCAATAATAATTTTCTTTAGTTTTTTTGCTTTTTTCTCTTCATCTGTTAATTCTGTTTCATCTTTAGAACTATCATCATTTGTATCATCAGTTTTTTCTTCTGATGATGAGTTTTTTTCTTTACTTTTATTTTCTAAATCTTCTTTTTTCTCTTCAGTAGTTTCACTATTGCTTTTATTTTTTTCTTCATCTAATTCAATATTTTCAAGCTCTTCCTCTTCTTTATTTTCAAGCTCTTCATCTTCAGGATATACCGATATCTTACTTTTAGTAATAGTTTTTATAAAAGGTATTATTGGGTTATCAAATAAGATAAATATTGTTATATCTAGACCATCTAAATCGATAGTAAGTTTATACATATTATCGATATCTTCTATTTGATTTTTTTCAATTATTTTATCTAATAAGGTATTAGATTTAACCTCCCCTAAATCATCAAATTCAGAGCCGTTTATAATTGTTGTTAAACCACCAGATACATTAGATATAAATTCATTAATTGCATCTGCTATATCATCATCAAGTAGTTCTACAGGTTCACTTTCTTCCCCAAGCATTGTATTGAAAATATATGATGAACTATATGCAGGGATGATAAAAGACCAAGTTGATGTAATATCTTTAAATTCAAATGTTGAATCAATTTTTAAAGTTTGAATATCTGCTAAATCTTTTTCATGAACTTTATTTATCTCTTTAAGTTTTGCCTCTTTTGAAAGCAAAGCATTTAGTGTACTACATAAAACATCTTGTATAAGTTCTGATAAATCTGAAGCCATCTAATTTTCCAATTTTTTATTTAGTCTATTTTGTTTTTGTTTTGCAAGAATAGATTCTCTATTTTGTCTATAATACTCTTTTCTATACTCTTTTAGTTTTTCTTTTTTCTTCTCTCTATACTCTTTATCATATTCAAGTCTTTTTTCTTTATGTTGAGTATAGTAGTCTTGTTTTTTTTCTTTATATTCTAGTATCTTCTTTTTAATAATATCTTCTCTAGATTCAATATGCTCTCTTTGCTTTTTAGCAATCTCTTTTAATTTATTAGCAAAGTTCCCACCAAATAATTCAACTTCATAATCAATAGAACCAAATTTCTCTACATTTTGTTCCCTGTTTTTTAGTTTTGTTTTTATATAGTAAGCTCTTTTCTTTTTTTTATGAGCCAGAAGATTTTCCTCTCTTCTTTTCTTTAGTTCCTTTAAATCCATTGAATTATTAAATCAACCTATCTTTTTAATTGATTTACTGTTTGTAGCATAGTATCAGTTGTTGTTATAGATTTAGAGTTTGCTTCATAAGCTCTTTGTGCAGTGATTAGATTTACCATCTCTGTAACCAGCTGTACATTTGAACTTTCTAGCATACCTTGTCTTATTGTTCCCATACCATTTATCCCTGCAATTCCATCTATTGGATCACCAGAAACTTCAGTTGCAAGATATAGGTTACTCCCTTGTGGAGATAATCCTGATGGATTTATAAAAGTCGCCAAAGTGATTTGACCAAGTTGTGTGATATCACCAGAACTAGCATCAGTACCTGTAACTGTACCATCTTCCGCAATAGAGATATTTACTAAGTTATCAGGGATAACAATCTCAGGATCTAATTTAAAACCAGATCCATTAACCAAAGAACCTTCATTATCTTTTTTAAAAGAACCATCTCTGGAATAAGCTGTTTCACCATTTGGAGTAGTAACTTTAAAAAAACCATTTCCTGCTACTGCAAGATCAAGTGAGTTTCCAGTCTCTTTTAAACTCCCTTGACCAAAGTTCTTTTGTATCCCTGCTGTTCTTACACCAAGCCCAACATCAATACCAGTTGGATTATTTGTTGTAGAAGAGGTTGCACCAGCAGTATAATTTAAAGATTGGTACATTAAATCTTGAAATTCTGCTCTATCTTGTTTGAAACCAGTAGTATTCACATTTGCAATATTATTTGAGATAACATCGATATTTTGTTGCTGAGCAGTCATACCTGATGCTGCTGTATATAATCCTCTAATCATCCTAAATCCTTTAACATAAAGTCTATTTAACTTATTTTACTAAATCTTTAATTAAACAAATATTAATCTTTTTGTTTTATATAAGATAAGTTTTAAAATTTTTAGTGTATAATCTCTATGGTATTTATAATAAAAGGGAATATACATGAGAATATTAATAGTAGATGATAGTACAACTATGAGAAGAATTATTGGAAATGTTGTTCAGCAATTAGGTGTATCAAAAGATAACTATGATGAAGCGGAAGATGGTGTAGTAGCATGGAAGCTATTTGAAGATAACAATAACTACGATGTAGTATTAACAGATTGGAATATGCCAAATATGAACGGCTTAGAGCTAGTTAAAACTATTAGAGCAGTTGATAAGAAAATACCTATTGTAATGATTACAACTGAGGGTGGCAAAGGTGAGGTTATTACTGCTTTAAAAGCAGGTGTTAATAACTATATTGTAAAGCCTTTCAGTGCTGAAGTTTTAAAAGAAAAACTAGATGGACTAGTTAAGGTTTAATTATGAGTATGAGTCAAGAAGAGATTGAAGCTCTAATGAATGGAGCTGATTTTGAGCCAGAAGAGAAAACTGAAGTAGAAGAGACTACGCAGGAGATTTCGGAAGAGCCGGCTTCAGAAGAAAATTTTGATGATATATTAGCAGGAATTGATGGTGTTACAGATGAACCTTCTGATGAACCTTCTAGTGATAAAGAGGGTGAAGATAACTTTGATGATATATTAGCTGGAATAGATGGAATATCTGAAGATGACTCAAAAGAGGGTGAAGATAACTTTGATGATATATTAGCAGGGATTGATGGTATAACTGATGAGGAACAAAAAAATATTACAGAATCAAAAACTGAAACTGAAAAAGATCCTAAATTAGATGAAAGTAAATATCCTTTACCTGTTGAACATGAGCATAAAGTTGTAAATCAGCTTAGTGAAGTAGCAGAGGATAGCGAAGAGAAAGCTTCACAGATTTTTGATGTATTGAGTTTTATATTAGATGAGAATAGTGAAATAGAAAAATACAATAAAGATATAAATAGTTTTATTGAAAAACAGACAGAGTTATTGGAGTCATTAACAAATAAGTTTCCAAATATTGCTGTATTTAGTGAAAATCTAGAGTTAGCAAAAGAGTCTTTGGAATCATCTAAAAATTTAACAGATAAAATTAATAATGAAAATAATAAAGTATTTGAAGCTATGGAACTGATGCAATACCATGATATAAACCGTCAAAAAATAGAGAGAGTAATGTCAGTGATTAGAAAACTAAGTGTATATTTAAATGGTATTTTTGAGGATGAGTCAGATAAGCCAGAAATTCAGATTGCGAAGCATATATCTGGAGATAGTTCAGATACTGTAGCAGAAGATGATTTAGAAGCACTGATTTCAGAATTTGGTAATGAAGGATAATTTATGACACAAGGTACCCATCCATTAGCAGCAAGTATGATAAATCAGTTAAATAGAGTCGATATGATATCTAATAATTTAGCAAATGCAAATACAGTTGGATTTAAAGAGGATAGTGTATCTGAGGGATCATTTAATAGTTACTTAGAGAGAACAAATAAAGAGGGAAAGAGTGTATCTAATTTAAGTTATATTATGAATACAGTTCCAAAAATTGATAATAATTATATTAATAGTGCATTGGGTTCTATCTCTTCTACTGGAAATAATTTAGATTTTGCATTAACTCAAGCAGATACATATTTTAAAGTAGAATCAAAAAATGGTGAAGTTGAATTAACAAGAAATGGACAATTTAAAATTTTAAATGGAAACTTGGTAACTCACAATGGATATAAAGTTTTAGATAATACAAATAATCCAATATTAGCTGCAGATGAAGAACTCTCTGCAAGAGTTGCTGTTGTATCTGCAAATTTTAAAGATTTAGAAAAGAGTGGAAATAATAATTATAAATTTGCAGAAAAAGATATCACAATAGTAGAAAATAACCAAGAATATATATTACAAGGTTCAATAGAAAGAAGTAATACAAACTCAATAAATTCAATGGTCTCTTTAATTGATGCACAAAGAAGATTTGAACAAGCACAAAAAGCAATTACTGGAATAGATGATATAAATAAAAAAGTTATTGAATCTATTGGTAATGGTAGGTAAATATAATGGAAGCAAGTGGTGTAACAGACTTATTATTTAAACAATTAAATTTTAGAGGTGAACAACAAAAAGTTACAGCTACAAATATTGCAAATATAGATACTCCAGGTTTTAAAACAAAAGAGTTAAAGTTTAATGACCAATTAAAAAAAAGTCAAAATGAATATGATTTAGAATTATCTAGAACACATAAAAATCATATGAGAATTGAACCTATATCATCAGGTAAAGATTTTACCATTCAAGAAACAAAAGGTCTGGATGAGCAAAATGATGGTAACAATGTAAATTTAGATACACAAATGAGTACAATGGCACAAAACTCAATGATGTTTAATGCTATTCAAAACTCAATAAAAAAAGATTCATCATGGTTTAAAAGCGTAATTGATGCATCTGGTAAAAATTAAATTAGGGTATAGGTAAAAATGGATCAAATTTTTAAATTTATAAATAATCTTAATTCAGGTCAAAGAGCTGTTATTATTGGTGGATTTTCTGTATTATTTTTGTTTTTAATTGGATTATTAATATATTCAAATGTAAAATCACAAGATGAGAAATTAAATTTTACTATTGCATCAAATTTAACAAAAAATCAAATTATGCTAGCAAGTAGTGAACTTGATGCTGCAAGTATCCCTTATTCTGTAATAGGTACAGGAAATAGATTGTCATTAAGAACAAATCAAGCCAATATAAATATTGCAAAAATAAAACTAATAACAAGTGATGCTTCAACACAAAAACATTCTGGTTGGGAAATCTTTGATAAAAGTTCTCTTGGGACTACAAATTTTGAAAATAAGGTAAAATATTTAAGAGCGATGGAGGGTGAACTTGCTCGTTCATTACAATCACTCGAAGGTATTACGGTTGCTACTGTAAAAATAGCTATCCCTAAAGAATCAGTATTTACTCAGAAAAAAACTTTACCAAGTGCCTCTGCTGTACTTGCATTAAGAGAGGGAACAGCTTTAACACAAAAGCAAATAGAAGGGATAAAAAGCTTTATCTCATCATCTGTACCAAAACTATTGGCTAAAAATATTAAGCTAATTGATCAAAATGGTAGTTTATTAGAACATTCTCAAAATGATATAGATGATTTAAAATATATTCAGCATGAAAAATATAAAATTAAATTAGAAAATGATTATCAAACTAAAATAGTAGATCTTTTAAGACCATTTATTGGTGGAGAGAGAGTAATAGCAAAAGTTACTGTTGAATTAGATTTTACAAAACAAGAGATTAGTCAAGAGATATATGAGCCAGAGGGTACAATAAGAAGTCAACAAACTACAGAAGTTGCATCACAATCAGAGGGTTCAAAAGATGATGCTGGTGCAGTTCCTGGTGTAGATTCAAATATAGAAAACCCAGATAGCAAAGGGGCTTCTAATAAAATGAAATCTTCAAAAGAGGAAGCTAAAAATGTTACTAATTATGAGATCTCAAAAAAAATAATAAATGAACACAATTCTGCTTATGCAAGGATATCAAAACTAACTGCAGCTGTTACATTTGATTCTGCAGTTTTAGAAAAACTAGAGAACAAAGAGGAGTTTTTACAAAATATAAATGCTATAGTTCAAGAAGCGATTGGGTACCAAAAAAGAAGAGGTGATAGTGTTACAGTAAAAGCTTTTAAATTTATTGGCTTAAAACCTTTTGGTGAAGGTGCAGGAGAAGATGGTATATCTGAAGATGGATCAAATTTAGACTTAATCTCAACAAAATCAATGATACAAGAGTATGGTGAATATTTACAATACCTTATAGCTTCAATATTATTATTTGTATTTTACAAAAAATTTATTGCAAATAATGCAGTTATGCTTTTAGATGGTGATACAGGAACAAAAGGTGGAAAAGAGGGTTCTGATAGTGACCTTTATGATTATGCTGCTGATAATTTTGATGGTATGAATGCACAAACTCAACTTAAAGCAAAAGTAAAAAGTCAGATTTTAAATAATATTGAAGGTTTAGACCCTGAAGAGTTAGCAAAATATGATGTATTAATAGAAGAGATTGATCATGTAGTTAGTAACAACCCTGAAGATAT
>JAYEOQ010000171.1:0-11055 GCA_034723215.1 Campylobacterota bacterium
CAATAGATGGTATTGGTCTATTTTGTGAAACTTCAAAATCTGACACATTTATATGATTATCTTTTTCAAATAAATCTTTTATCAATTCTAATCTATCGTTTGGTGAAAAATGTGATTTTATTTTAAAAGGATTTAAAAATGCTGGTACAACTATAAGTTTATCTATATCTATAGTATCTAAAACTTTATAAACAATTTTTTCATGTCCAATATGTGGAGGATCAAAACTCCCTCCAAATAGTGCTATATCCATTTTATTTATTTGCTTTTAATTTATTTTGTTCTAGTTCCCAGTATTCCATATCAAAACTATCTTTTATAGATATACTTTTGTATCCACCTAATATATCTGCTTTTAAAATAGCACTCATAGTGTGAGTAATAATATCATTTATGATATTTACCTCTTTTTCATTTTTACCAAAATATACAACACCAAAGTTTTTTACAACCATATAGTTAGGTGCTTTATTTAAACATATCTCATCAGTTTTAAACTCTTCAAAGTAGTTAATATAATCTTCTTTAAAGTTGTCTATACAAGCTTGGATATCATTGTTTTCAAGTACGGCAGGTACTCTTTTTGTTCTTATGATATGTTCAGGAGTAAGCACCCCTCTTGTGGCAACACTACTTAAGTTTCTACTACTTGCATAGTGTAGGGCTAAAGGTGATTGATCAATTTTTATTGATACTTCATACCCTTTTTCTTTATCGATTATTGTTTGTAAACTATTTAAATCTAAAGTGGCTCTAGGGATATATTTTTCTATTACTAATGGAGCATTTTGTTCTAAAAAGTTTTCTGCTTGTGTAACAGCGTATATCATCTTGGCATATGATGTTCTTGGATTATCATCAAATGTAAAAATACCATGATTTAAAAGTATAATACCCTCACAACTATCCCAATTAAATCCTTGAACCATAGTATAGATTGTATGAGCTAAATCAAACCCAGGCATAATATAAGGGATAACCAAAAACTCTGGAAAAAGATTTTTTATAAGACTCTCTCCAAACTCACTATTTGAAATTGTAACAACTGCATCTGCATGTGTATGGTCTACAAACTTAAAAGGGATTATTGCATGAAGTATCGCTTCAACCGATGGGTTAGGTGCTGTTTTATCTATCATAGCTTCCCTTTGTGCTGCTACCATATCTGTATCACTAAGCTTCTCAAGTTTTGCCATATCTATTAAAAAACTAAGCTCAACGCCAGCAAAACCTTCTGCTTTTATATCAACCAAATCCCAACCACTACCTTTTACATAAAGTATATCTGCACCATCAATTTTTGATTTTACTGAAGTGTTACCACCACCATGAAGTACAAGCTCATCACTTCTACCTAAAAGATTTGAAGTGTAAACTCTATAGTCTAAATCATTTTTAAAATTTTTTGTATCGTTATCGTTCCATAAGTTTTTCATATTCTCTCCAATGAAATTTTTTATATTGTATCTAAAATGTTCTGTATTAAAATTGGTATTTTTAGTTCTTGATATTTAAAAATAATTCTATTATAATTCTTTTGTGAATCAAGAGTTATCTGTTTTAAGATGTGGTTATCTTAAAATATACAGTAATACTTAAAAAGGAGTTAGGATTTTCCCTAGCTCCTTTTTTTATTGGTGATGTTTTATTTATATTTAAAAAATTACTAAACTACACACTTTATAAACAAATTTTAAAATCTATAAAACCATCTAAACATACGATAAACAGGGGTGAAAGCTATATGTATATATCAATTTTTATTATACTAGCAATAAGCTAAAATGGGCTATTATATGCGGTAAAGTTACATTTTCACAAAGGAAAATTATGTTCAAAAATATGACAATCAAAGTAAAGCTAATATTACTAACAATAATATCAGTAATAGGGCTAGGAGTATTAACAGTACTACTAAATACTTCAATTAATAGTATAAGTGAATTAGAAGAAGCTAATGCAGAACTTATAGAGTTAAGAGCAGAGGTTCTAGAGCTTAGAAAGCATGAAAAAGATTTTATAATGAGAACAGATGTGAAGTATAAAGGTAAGTTTGAAAAAACTGTTAAAAAGCTTCATAAACATTCTAAACATGCTGCTCATGTTTTACATCTACATCATTTAGATACATCAAAATTAAAAGATTTTGAAGATTCTATTGATGCTTATGCAAAAATATTTTATGAGTTAATTGAAAAACAAAAAGAGATTGGTTTAAATCCTAAAGATGGTTTATATGGAAAACTAAGTGATGAAGCTCGTATTATTGAAGATGTTGCAAAAAAAATTAAATATGATAATTTTACTGTATCCGTATTAACATTGAGACAATATGAAAAGTACTTTATGTTAAGAAGAGATATGAAATATGCACATAAGTTAGAAAAAAAAGCAAATGGTATGATAAAAAATATCACAGCTAACACTACAAACTTCACACCAGCACAAAAAGAACTTATAATTCCAAATCTAAAAAAATATAAACACCATTTTGAACTACTTGTTCATGATGAAGAACTTATTGGATTAACTCCAAATCTAGGACTTCAAGCTAAAATGAAAGAAACAGTTCAGCATAGTTCAGATGTGATTGATGCTTTAATTAAACATACTACTGAAGATATCAAAAAAGAGATTCATGATAAAGAACTAAGTGCAGATATCATTGCACTTGTTTTAATTATTTTAGTTATCATCTTAGCAGTATCTATTACAAACAATGTAATTAGAAATCTTAAATCATTAGAAGATGCAACAGAAGAGTTAAAAAGAACTGGTTCTGCTAAAAGTAGAATTGATGTAGATAGCGAAGATGAGATTGGAAAAATATCTTTAAATCTAAATAGCTATTTGGATAGTATTGAGCATGGCATCCAAAAAGATATGTTAGTTGTAAATGATGCACAAGAAGTTCTTCAAAGAGTGTCAAATGGTTGGTATGAGCAAGTCATTGTCACATCATCTGAAAATAAATCATTAAATGATTTAAAAGATACTATAAATACAATGATTAAAAATACTAAAGAGCGATTTAATACAGTTAATACTCTTTTGGAAACTTTCAGTACTCAAGATTATAGACAAAGGTTATCATTTGAAAATATTGAAAAAGATGGTGTCTTTGAAGTTCTTGAAAAAGATATAAACTTTTTACAAGAAGCTATAACTAAAATGTTAATAGAAAACAAATCAAATGGTTTAACTTTAGGCGAGAGTTCAGAAGTTCTACTTAAGAATGTAAATCTTTTAAATGTAAACTCAAATGAATCAGCAGCAGCATTGGAAGAAACAGCTGCTGCATTAGAAGAGATTACAAGTAATATTGTCAATAACACAAATACTGTTGTGAATATGGCACAATACGCACATGGTGTAACTACTTCGGTAAATGAAGGTGAAATTCTTGCATCTCAAACAACAAAAGCAATGGAGGAGATAAATGAAGAGGTAACTGCTATCAATGAAGCTATTACTGTTATCGATCAAATAGCATTCCAAACAAATATTCTATCTCTAAATGCAGCAGTTGAAGCAGCAACAGCAGGTGAAGCAGGAAAAGGTTTCGCAGTTGTTGCCCAAGAAGTAAGAAATCTAGCTTCTAGAAGTGCCGAAGCTGCAAATGAGATAAAAACATTAGTAGAAAATGCTTCACAAAAAGCAAATAATGGTAAATCAACAGCAGACAAGATGATACATGGGTATCATGGACTCAATGAAAATATATCTAAAACTATTGAGATGATAAATAATGTAGAAACTGCATCTAAAGAGCAAAGAATTGGAATAGAACAAATTAACGATGCCATTACACAATTGGATCAAAAAACACAACAAAATGCAAATATAGCATCTCAAACAAATGATGTAGCGATACAAACAGATACTATTGCAAAGTTAGTAGTATCAAATGCAGATGAAAAAGAGTTTAATGGGAAAAATGACTTTAATAAGAGAAAACAACATGTAAACCTTAACTACAAAGGTCCTGAAAAAAGAAAGAGGGAAACAAAAATAAAAGATAGAGGAGTGCAATCTAATAAACCTGCTGAAGTTGTAACAAAAAAGGCAGAACCTACAAAACCAATTACTCCAATAGCATCAAATACACAAGATGATGAGTGGGCAAGTTTCTAAAACTTGCTTATTGATGAAATAATATGAGCATAAACCAACCACAAAACAGAATAAAACCAAAACTTCTAAGAGAACAAAAAACAGAAGCTTTGCTTGTGTTTATAAGAACCACACTAGAACAAACTTTTAATGAGATTGATAAAAAAGGCTCTTATACAGAGATAGGTTCAAAAGAAGATACAAAATATATCTATGATATTTTAGAATCTCTAAACAACAATCTTAAAGAATGTGTAGTAAACTCTAGCTACTTACAATCAATCATAGCAAATAGTGATAAAAGCCTATTTTTTAAATCACTAGCAAAAAAAGAAGAACCACTTATGACATACTATGATGCCATAGTAAAATCAATATCTTCAAATCTATCAAGTGGAACTTTATGGATACCAGAATTAATGATTATAGCACTTTTAAGTCAATGGATACTAGAAGAGGAAAAGTCAGTTTATCTATATCCATTTTTAAAAGATATTGATTATCTTCAAGTTATGGAAAGATTTGATAAAGCAAGACTAGAAGAGAACCAAGATAAAAAAGATATAGTATTTAATATGTATAAACTATCTACTAAACTTATTGATAGTTTAAAATCATCAGCTTATAAAACTAATATTCATAGAAAATCAAAGAGTAGGAAAAGGTAAAACTAATATTATATTTAGATAATAATAAAAATAGTATCTAAAACTATTAATATAAAAAATATTATCCCAAGGTAGCCATTGATTGTAAAAAAAGCTTTATCTATTTTAGTAAAATCTCTATTTACAATTATATGTTCATAGGTAAGCATAACAGCACTCATAACTATTGCCAAGTATCCAAATAGCCCAAGGTTTGCAGTTACTACAAAAGCAAGCCAAAAGATTATTGTAAAGATATGCATAATCTTAGAAAACAGCATAGTGTTTTTTGCACCGTATTTAGATGGAATTGAGTGCAGACCAAGCTTTTTATCAACATCAATATCTTGTAAAGAGTAAAGTAAATCAAATCCAGCAACCCAGAATAATACACCTGTAGCTAAATAAATAGACCATAAAGTGATAGTTTCACTAACAGCAACCACCCCAGCAATTGGTGCAAGTCCTAAAGAAACTCCAAGAATGATATGTGCAAGTGCTGAGAATCTTTTAAAATATGAGTAGCTTCCGACAATAATCAATATTGGAACTGATAAGTATAAAGCCAAGGGATTAACAAAGTATGCCACAACTATAAATCCAAGACCGTTTAGTATAGTAAATATCAACATCTGTGTTGGATTTATCCGTCCATCTACGCTAGGTCTGTTTACAGTACGGGGATTTAGTGCATCTATATCTCTATCTAAGTATCTGTTAAATCCCATTGCAAAATTTCTAGCAGTTAAAGCAGCAAGAGTACCTAAAAAGAGCAAACTCCACCCAAACCAGCCGTTTGCCGCAACTACCATAGCTATAAATATAAAAGGGAGTGAAAATATCGAATGTTTGAACATTACAAGTTCATTGAAATCATTTAAAAGTTTTATTATTTTATCCATAAGGTGGATTCTACTATAATTTTATTTATAATGATATGAAAGGGTTTTTTTGTATAAAGAGATAGCAATAATAGCACCAACAGCTTCTGGTAAAACTGCTTTATCAATAAGTTTGGCACATAAAATTGATGCAGTGATTTTATCACTTGATAGTTTATCTGTGTATAAACAAATAGATATAGCATCAGCAAAACCTACTCTAGAAGAGCGCGAGGGGATTGTTCATTTTGGGATCGATAAAGTTTTTCCAAATGAAAAGTTTGATGTTATAGAGTTTATTAAAGAGTATAAAGATGCAAAAGAGTATGCACTACAAAACAGTAAAAATTTAATAATCGTAGGTGGAACAGGATTTTATTTAAAGTCTATGATAGATGGGCTGTCAACTACCCCTAGTATATCAAATGAGACAAAGGAGCTAGTAGATAAAAAGCTTTTAAATTTAGAGGAGAGTTATAACTTTCTAAATAGTTTAGATAGAGAGTATATGAAAAAAATAACATCATCAGATAGTTATCGGATTGAAAAAGCTTTAGAGATATATATAGAAACATCACTTGCCCCTTCTGAATATTTTAGACAAAATAAGCCACAACCAATTCTCAAAAATATAGATATTTTTGAGATTCAAACAGATACAGATATTTTAAGAGATAGGATAAAGTTAAGAACAAAAGAGATGTTAAAAAATGGAATTATTGATGAGGTTATATCTTTAGAGAAAGAATATACAAGAGAACCAAACAGTATGAAATCAATTGGTATTGTTGAAACACTTGATTATTTAGATGGTAAATTAACTAAACAGAAGTTAGAAGAACAGATTTTTATACATACTGCACAATTAGCAAAAAGACAAAGGACATTTAATAAGTCACAGTTCAATAATATAAATAAAGATAAATTAGAAAATTTAGAAAAAAAAATATTATATATGCTATAATTGTGGTGTAAATATATTTTATATGAAATAAGTTAGTTATATTGAGGTTTGGTGATGACAAAAGAGCAGCTAGAATTAAGAGTAAAAGAGTTAGAAGATAGATATTATCATGATGAATTAACTGGTTTACCAAATAGGGTTCAGTTATTGGAAGATGTAGCAAATATGTCTCCTAGTGGGTTGTTACTTCTTGATATTAAAGGGTTCTCTACAATTAACGATTTTTATGGGATGAAAATTGGGGATAAGGTATTAATTGCTATTACAAATTTCTTAGAAACGCTTGTTGAGGATGGTAGCAGATTTTACAAAATTTCAGCTGATCAATTTATATATTTAGAGAGCCAAGAAGATATTATAAATCATGAATTTAATGAAGAAAAAGTTAGAGATATGATGGCAACTATTGAAAACACACCTATTCGTGTTGATGTTTCGGATAGTAATAGTATCGATATAAATATTTATGTTAGTGTAGTTCTTGTAAATAATATAAAAGAGGATAATATTTTAGAATTAGCTGATATGACATTACATTATGCTAAAGATACAAGACAGGCTTTTTTAGAGTACAGTCCAGATTTAAAACTTACAGAAAAATTTGAAAAAGATTTAGCTGGTGTAAATATGGTAAAAAGTGCTTTAGAAGAGGATAGACTAATAGCATATTATCAACCAATTATTAAGTCTTATGGAAACTCATATGAGTGTCTAGTAAGAATCCAAGATGGAGATAGAGTTATCTCCCCTTTTTTCTTTCTTGATGCAGTTACAAAAACAAAATATTATTCTCAACTAACACAAAGAATGATTGAAAAGTCATTTCAGTATTTTACTGAAAAGGGTGTTACTTTTTCTATCAATTTATCATTTGATGATATTGAAGATAAAGATTTGATAAAATTTTTAAAAAATAAGATAAGAAAGTATGGTGTAGAGAAACAACTTATTTTAGAGATATTAGAGAGTGAAAATATTGTAAACTTTACTTTAATTAGAGATTTTATCCATGAGATGCAAAATTTAGGTGTCCAAATAGCTATTGATGACTTTGGTAGTGGTTACTCAAATTTTACATATCTATTGGAGTTAAAGCCAGATTATATAAAGATTGATGGTAGTTTGATAAAAGATATTGCTACAGTAGAAGAATCATATATTTTAGTACGGACTATTACAAACTTAGCTCACGAACTTGGGATTAAAGTTATTGCTGAGTATATTGAGAATGAAGCAATTTATAATAAAGCAAAAAGACTTTATATAGATGGATACCAAGGTTACTTTTTGGGTGCTCCAAATTCTACAATGGAATTAAAACCAGAATAATTAGATAACTATCTTTAATACTATAACAGATTCTTAGCTGTTTCTTATTGTTACACCTAAATACCAAACTTACCTATTAAGACCCACTAAACAGTAGTATTGTAAGTTATAATTTAATTATAATTAGATATTATTTGTCCAATTATAGTCGGTTATTTGTAAAAATGATTTAGATAAAAAGGGGAAAAAATGGAACATATGGATTTTGCACATCCTTATTTCGGTGCATTTATAATGTTTGTTATAACATTTGCTGCATTTACAGCAACAACAATGTTGTCGAGATTTGTTGGTGGAAAACTAGCCAGAAAAGATACAGAGAAACTAAAGTGTACACTATACGAGTGTGGACCTGAGGTTACAAAACAGCCAAATACAATAACAGTACAGTTTTATTTAATGGCATTACTATTTATACTTTTTGATGTGGAGATTATATTTATGTTTCCATGGGCAGTTGATTTTAAAGTATTAGGATGGTTTGGTTTTATTGAGATGATACTATTCATTATCCTTTTAACAATAGGATTTATATACGCATGGAAAAAAGGAGCGCTTGAATGGCACAGCATAAAGTAAATTATTTATCAGAAGGTGGTGAGGCTATAAAGCTTACTACTGTTGACAAAATAGTAAATTTTGGACGAAGTAACTCTCTTTGGCCTATGACTTATGGACTAGCTTGTTGTGCTATTGAGATGATGGCAGCAGGTGGTTCTAGGTTTGACTTCGATAGACACGGTACTATCTTTAGAGCAAGTCCAAGACAATCAGATGTTATTGTTGTTGCAGGAACGCTTACAAAAAAACATGCAGAGTTTATGAGAAGACTATATGATCAGATGCCTGATCCTAAATGGGTTATCTCAATGGGAAGTTGTGCAAATACTGGTGGTATGTTTAATACTTATGCAACAGTTCAAGGTGTTGATAGAGTAGTTCCCGTAGATATTTATCTACCTGGTTGTGCACCACGACCTGAAACTTTACAATACGCATTGATGATGTTACAAAGAAAAATCAGAAGAGAGCCAGCGGGTATGGCTCAAAGAGCAAAGAGGTTAATATAATATGAGAGCATATAAACCAAAAGATGATGTACAGAAAAAATCTTATTATAATGATAGATTTTACATCAAGCCAACATTAGCAAAATCTTCAATCTTTACAAATGGTGCTTTAGCACAAGAGGTTTCAAGTTTGTCTAATGTTGTAGAGGTAGTTGAATCATATATTCAACTTGACCATTTAGTAATCGTAATTAATCCACAAGATAATGTAAAAGCTATTAATCACCTAAAAGAGATTAGAGCTTATGACTTTATGATGGAGTTAACTGCAGTTGATTATTTAGCTACTAAAGGTGGATTTGAGATTGTTTATGAGATGTTGTCTACATCTAAACATCAAAGAGTTAGAGTGAAAACATTTTTAAAACAAGGCTTAGCTATTGAGACAATTGAACCATTATTTAGAATGGCAGATTGGTCAGAGCGAGAGATGTTTGATATGTATGGCATTATTGCAAATAACCATCCAAATTTAAAAAGAATTTTAATGCCAGATGATTGGGTAGATTATCCACTATTAAAATCTTATCCACTTGAAGGTGATGAAGCTGCTTCATGGTATGAAGTTGATAAAATTTTTGGAAAAGAAGCTAGAGATATTATAGGTCCAGAACTTAGAGATGCTGCATGTGTTGATAGATATGATACTGAAAGATTCTCAAGATTAGGTCATGAGGTTCCTAAAGGTACTGATATTTCTGAAAATGAACCTGATACTCCTATTAGATACCACGAAGAGGGTGGAGTTAAATTATTTGGAAAAGTGCTAGTTACTCCATTTGATGAGATTGAAACAAAGCACCTGAAAGAGAGAAGATAGATGCAAGTAAAAAATAGATTAAAACCTTTCTTTGAAAATATTACTTTTGAAAGAGAAGATAATGCAATGGTGGTTAACTTTGGACCACAACATCCATCTGCTCATGGTCAGCTTAGATTGATGTTAGAACTAAAAGGTGAGGAAGTTGTAAAAGCATATCCAGATGTTGGATACCTACATAGAGGTATTGAAAAAATGGGTGAGAATATGATCTATAATGAGTTCTTACCTACAACAGATAGAATGGATTATATCGCTTCATCTTCAAATAACTATGGATATGCTTTAGCAATTGAAAAGTTAATTGGTGTCGAAGCACCAAGAAGAGCAGAAGTTATTAGAACAATGCTTTTAGAGTTAAATAGAATTATCTCTCACCTATTCTGGCTTGCTACTCATGCCTTAGATGTTGGTGCAATGTCAATCTTCCTTTATGCATTTAGAGAAAGAGAATTTGCAATGGATTTAATGGAAGACTACTGTGGAGCTAGACTTACACATAGTGCTATTAGAATTGGTGGAGTTCCTTTAGATTTACCTGATAGTTGGTGTGAAGATTTAGTTAAATTTATTGAAGTTTTAGAGTCACAAATTCCAATTTATGAAGGTCTTTTAACAGAAAATAGAATCTGGAGAATGAGACTTGAAAATGTTGGTATGATTACACCTAAACTTGCAAGAGAATGGGGAGTTTCTGGAATTGCACTAAGAGGAAGTGGTGTTAAATGGGATTTAAGAAAAGAGATGCCTTATGGATTATATCCTGAGCTTGATTTTGATATTCCTGTAGCTGATACTTGTGATTCTTATGGTAGATATAAATGTTATATGGCTGAGATGTATGAGTCTACAAAAATACTTAGACAATTAGTACCTATGTATAAAGAATCAGATACTCAACTTATGGCACACAGTCCAGAGTATATCTCTTGTACAAAAGAGGAGATGATGACACAAAACTACTCTTTAATGCAACATTTTGTTCTTGTAACTCAAGGTATGAGACCACCAGTTGGAGAGATTTATGTGGCTACTGAATCACCTAAAGGTGAGTTAGGTTTCTATATTGTAAGTGATGGTTCACCATACCCTTACAAACTAAAATGTAGAGCTCCTAGTTTCTGGCATACTGGAATTTTAGCAGATATTTTACCAGGTACTCAGTTAGCTGATGTTGTTACTATTATTGGTAACCTAAATATTGTATTTGGGGAGATAGATAGATAATGAA
>JAYEOQ010000172.1:0-11027 GCA_034723215.1 Campylobacterota bacterium
GCATTTCAAAGTAATAGTATTAGTCAATTTTACTATTATGCTTTTATTTTAAGTGCAATCTTTGAAGTTATTTTTATTATGATGGCTATAAGAGTAATATCTAATAAAAAATAGTTACAAATATAACTAATATAATCTATCTTATATTTAATAACTTCATAACAAATCTTTAGATAAAATGAAAGATAAAATAATTCTAAGGAATAAACTAATATGTTAAATATCTTTTCTAAAATATTTGGGACAAAAAATGATAAAGAGGTTAAAAAATACCTTAAACGAGCCCAAGAGATAAATAAGTTTGAAGAGTCTTACTCATCTTTAAGTGATGATGAACTAAAGGAAAAATTTAATCAACTAAAAATTGAAGTTCAAAATGAAACAAAAACTCTTGATGATGTTTTATATGAAAGTTTTGCAATTATTAGAGAAGCTAGTAAAAGAATACTTGGTATGAGACACTATGATGTACAACTTATTGGGGGTATGGTACTTCATGAAGGTAGAATTGCTGAGATGAAAACAGGTGAAGGTAAAACTTTAGTTGGAACTTTAGCTGTTGGACTAAATGCAATGTCGGGAAAAGGTGTACATGTTGTAACTGTGAATGACTACCTTGCTTCAAGAGATGCCCAAGAGTTAGCTCCTCTTTACAACTTCTTAGGATTTACTATTGGTTCTATTACTGGTGAGGTTCAAGGTGATGGTGAAAGAAAAGAGAGATATTCTTGTGATATTGTTTATGGGACAAACAATGAATTTGGTTTTGATTTTCTAAGAGACAATATGCACTACTCATTAGAGGAAAAAGTACAAGGTAACCATAACTTTGTTGTTGTTGATGAGATAGATTCAATCTTAATTGATGAAGCAAGAACACCACTTATTATATCTGGTCCAACAAATCATAAAAGTACAGATTATGTAAAAGCAAATAAAATTGCTCAATCCCTAGAAAAAGGTGAAAAGACAGAAGCTAAAAGAGCTGATGAAAATGATACATTTACAGGTGATTATATAGTTGATGAGAAAAATAAAGGTGTAGTACTAACAGAGCAAGGTATTGAAAAAGCACAAGAGTTATTTGAAGTAGATAACTTATACTCACTAGAACACGCTTCACTTTCACATCATCTTGACCAAGCTTTAAAATCAAATAATATTTTTGAAAAAGATGTTGATTATGTTGTACAAAATGGTGAAGTTATTATTGTTGATGAGTTTACAGGTAGATTAAGTGAAGGTAGAAGATTTAGTGATGGATTACATCAAGCTTTAGAAGCTAAAGAGGGTCTGAAAATTCAAGATGAATCTCAAACATTAGCTGATATTACATTCCAAAATTATTTTAGAATGTACAATAAACTTTCTGGTATGACAGGTACTGCACAAACAGAAGCAACAGAGTTTGCAGAGATTTATAATCTGGATGTTGTGTCAATACCAACCAATGTACCAATTACAAGAGATGATAAAAATGACCTTATCTATAAAACAGAGAGGGAAAAGTTTATTGCTGTTTGTAATAGAATCAAAGAGATTACAAAAACGGGTCAACCTATTTTAGTAGGTACTGCTTCAATTGAAAAATCAGAACACCTTCATGAACTGCTAAAAAAAGAGAAAATTGCACATACTGTTTTAAATGCAAAACAGCATGAAAAAGAGGGGAAAATAGTTGAAGATGCTGGATTAAAAGGTGCTGTTACTATTGCTACAAATATGGCTGGTCGTGGAGTTGATATTAAACTACCTGATGAGTGTAAAGAGTTGGGTGGATTAGTTATTCTAGGGACTGAAAGGCACGAAAGTAGAAGAATTGACAACCAACTAAGAGGTAGAGCTGGTAGACAAGGTGATGTTGGTGAATCGCAATTTTACTTATCTTTAGAGGATAATCTTTTAAGAATTTTTGGAAGCGACAAGATTGCTGGTGTTATGAATAGACTTGGACTTGAAGAGGGTGAACATATCGAATCTGGTATGGTAACAAGAGCAGTTGAAAATGCTCAGAAAAAAGTTGAGACTATGCACTTTGAGAGTAGAAAACATCTTTTAGAGTATGATGATGTTGCAAATGAACAAAGAAAAGTTATCTATAGTTTTAGAAACAATCTTTTAAATAAAGAGTTTAATATAAAAGAGAAGATAGATGAAAATATTTTAGAGTTTGCACAAACTACAATTCAAAATGCTCAAGAGATTAGCCAAAGTGCTATGACTGATGATTTTGCTTATGATAATGTTGTATTAAAAATAAAAGAGGAACTTAATCTTGAGATTACAAAAGAGCAAATAGAATCAAATGATTTTGATGAAATAGAGGCAAAACTTCTTAAAATATTAGCTGATGGATATGAAGAAAAAATGTCAGCACCAGCGCCAGATCAAAGAGATGAGATAGAGAGAGTTTTATATCTTCAAACTCTTGATAATGCATACAGAGAACACTTATACTCTATGGATACACTAAAAACAGGTATAGGACTTCGTGGCTATAACCAAAAAGATCCTTTAGTTGAATACAAAAAAGAGAGTTATAATATGTTTATAGAGCTAATAGCTTCAATTAAACATGAAATTATTAGAATTTTATTTTCTGTACAACTAAGAGATGAAGAGGAAGTTAAAGCAGAACAAGAAGCACTAGAGAGATTAAGAGCAGAGATGGAAGCATCAACAGAAGATATAACTTTAAGTAGTGAAGAGAAAGTACAAGCTACAGAAAAGAAAATTCCTAGAAATTCACCATGTCCTTGTGGTAGTGGGAAAAAGTATAAACAATGTTGTGGACAAAGTGGACCTAAAAAAGGGTTATTGGCTAAGTAACCAAATATAAGGAGTTTTAAGTAGTGTCTAACTGTCCATTTAATTTAGAGGTGGCTAAATATAAAAAATTTAAAAATTTAATAGTGTTGACTACTATTTTAGTATTTGTAGTAGCTTATCTATTGGAACTTAATATTGTATTTGGAATATTTATTATAATTTTAGGTACAATATCTAATATAGTACTTAAAAATAGATATAAAAATATTTTAAGAGAGATAGATAAAAAAGAATATAAATAGTAGGTAATTATTTATAGTATCTTCTCCTGACCCAACCTGTAAATAGCAAAATCGTATTTTATAGGGTCGCTACTATCAAACTCTTTTAACTTTTCAGTTATTAAAACTGCTGATTTCAGATCAGCTGTTTTTCTTGTAAGCAGTCCTAGCTTATGTGATACTTTGAAAGTGTGTGTATCAAGTGGGAGTATTAGATCTTTTTTATCTACACCATTCCATAGTCCCATATCAAGATTGTTACTTCGTACCATCCATCTTAGGAACATATTGTATCTTTTGTATGCAGAGTTGCCTATAAGCTTTATATTGCCATCTTTGTCCTTTTTAGGGATAGTTCCTATTAAGAACTTATAACCATCACTTTGATAATCATATATATCAATAATAGAGGTTATAATTGATTCTATACCATCTAAAATATTTTGTTGTTTATCATACCCTAGCTTGAAGATATTTTCTAAACTATCTTTTAGTTTTAATCTTTTTATTGCAATAAAAAAGGCTGTTACATCATTTTCATTTTGAAAACGATAATAATAACCTTTTAACTCTTTTTTTATAGTATCTTCACTTTTATTTAACAAATCAAAATTAAATGATAACAGT
Source organism: Campylobacterota bacterium (assembly GCA_034723215.1). Lineage (GTDB taxonomy): Bacteria > Campylobacterota > Campylobacteria > Campylobacterales > Arcobacteraceae > JAIOSF01. The sequence goes on from JAYEOQ010000172.1 coordinate 3,678, forward strand.
GTTTTAACTATTTGACCAGCATTTCCATAAGCAAACAATGCACAAATAAGTGAGATATACTCATCATTGTATCTTTTTGCAATTATTAGAGGGTCTGGCTTATCAAAAGACAACTCTTCTAAACTATCCCTTTTATTTACCTCTTCATCTAATAACTTTTTAATATTCATATATAATTATAGTGTAAATTAACCGTCAGTAGTAATAGCATCAATTAACTCACTTAATACATCTTGGGCTTTATCATTATCAATTTGACAAGTACCAGCAGCATTGTGTCCACCACCACCATTTTTGTACATTAATTCCCCAATATTTGTTTTTGAAGTTCTATTTATGATTGATTTTCCTGTAGCAAACACAGTGTTTTGTTGTTTAAATCCCCATAAAACATGGATAGAGATATTTGTATCCGGGAAAAGGGCATAGATAGTAAATCTATTACCAGGATAGATAATCTCTTCATCTCTTAAATCTAAAACTACTAAATTATCATGTAGTGTTGTACATCTTTCAATTTGTTTAATAAAATCATCTGAATATTTATTAAAAAGCTCAACTCTCTCAACTACATCTGGAAGCTTCATAATATCATCAATATCATGATCGATACAGTAATCAATCAGATCCATCATAAGTTGATAATTTGATACTGTAAACTCTCTAAATCTACCTAAGCCTGTTCTACTATCCATAAGGAAACTAAGTAGCTCCCAACCTTGAGGGTTTAGTATATCTGAAACTGTAAATTGTGCAGCATCTGCTTTATCAACAGCTTCCATCATAGTAACTGATACTTGAGGTAATTTCTGGGCACCACCATAATAGTTATAAACAATTCTTGCAGCTGATGGTGCAGATGCATCTAAAAAGTAGTTATCAGCTTCACCATTTCTCATAGCCTCACTTTCATGGTGATCAAATACTAAATGTGCTTGAGCAACATATGGTAAGTTTGTAATAATATCATTTTGGGTAATCTCTATAGTTCCATCTTGCATATCTTTAGGATGGACAAACTTAATATCATCAATAATACCAACCTCTTTTAGTATAACTGCACACACTAAACCATCCATATCACTTCTTGTAACTAATCTAAATTTCTTCTCTGCCATTATCAATCCTTTCTATTATCTATTTTACGCTAAATTTGTATAAACATTTTGAACATCATCATCATCTTCAATTTTATCAAGTAAAACTGAAAGCTCTTCCATCTGTTCATCTGTAATCTCTACTGGTGCATTTGGTACTCTTGCTAGTGTTCCTTTTTCATATTCAAGCTCCATCTCATGAAGTTTATTTGACATATTTCCAAAATCTGTATAGTCAGCAATTATCGAGATATTTTCATCATCTTCCTGTTTTATCTCTTCCAAACCAGCATCGATAAGTTCCATCTCTAACTCATCCATATCTATATCAGGAGTTTTCATCTCAAATATAGCTTTTCTATCAAAATGAAACTCTAATGAACCAGTCGGAACTAAAGAACCACCACCTTTATTAAAAAGTGTTTTTATATTTGCTACTGTTCTTGCTGTATTTTCTGTTGCTGTTTCTACAAAAATAAGAACACCGTTTTTCCATTTCCCTTCATAGTTTACCTCTGCCATATTTGCAACATCTTTTGCCGATGCTCTTTTTATAGCTGATTCAATGTTGTCCTTTGGTAAATTTTGTGCTTTTGCAGTAGTTATAGCACTTCTTAAAGCTGCATTTGTATCAGGATCGTTGCTTCCTGTCTTTGCTGCCATTGTAATAGCCTTTGCTAGTTTAGGAAATACTCTCGACATATTTCCCCATCTTTTCATCTTAGCTGCTTTTCTATACTCAAAGGCTCTACCCATACTATAATCTCCTATATTTTATTTATTTATAATTTATCAATAATTATATCATATTATTCTAAATCTACTCATCAAGATTTTGCAAAATCAAACTATCCATAATCTGATTTTTAAACAATGCATCTTCATGCTGCTGCTTCAAAAACTTATTTTCCTCTTTTAATGATATATGCTGAGTATAAAGTTTATTTATATCTTTACTTACATAATATATATTGTTTCGTAAATAAATTTTAGGGATAAATATAGCTAATGTTAAAAACATCACACTAAACACAATCAAAAGTGCTTTTTTAGCTGTCAAATTTAAAAACTCTCATTTTAGAACTTCTACTTCTTGGATTTTCTTTTATCTCTTTTTGCGTTGGAATAATCGGTTTTTTTGTTAAGTTTTTACCTTTTTGATTATTGTTTCCACACTCACATCTATCAATATGTGCAGGACATATACACTTCATAGTCCACTTTTTAAAATAGTTTTTTACTATCCTATCTTCAAGTGAGTGAAAAGATATAATAGCTACAGTTGTACCTTTTAAGTTGGCATTTTCTATTTGTTCAAATAACTCTTTTAATACACCTAGTTCATTGTTTACCTCTATTCTAATACCTTGAAAAGGTAGTGTTGCAGGGTGTAGTTTACCTTTGTGCATATTTTTAAATAAAAATTGTGCTAACTCTTTACTTGTTGAAAAAGGTCGATTCTCAACAATTATAGAAGCCACTTTTTTATACTCTTTAACCTCTCCATACTCTTTAAAAATAGTTTCTAAATCTTTTTGAGAGTAATTATTTACAACTTCACTAGCACTTAACTCTTGATTTTGATCCATTCTCATATCAAGTGTTTCACTTTCAAATCCAAAACCTCTTTGAGTTTTATCAAGCTGTAAAGATGAAACACCAATATCAGCTAGTACCCCTACAATATTTTTATCTTTAAACTTTTCAATAACATCTTTAAAGTTACCTTTGTTAAAAATAATTCTATCTTCATACTCTTTTAATCTATTTTTTGAAAATGCCAAAGCTTCATCATCTTGGTCATTACAAATAAGTTTTATATTTGGATTTGATTCTAATATCCCTAAAGAGTGTCCACCATAGCCTAAAGTACAATCGATAATATAACCATCTTTTAAATCTTTAAATGTATCAATAACTTCATCAAAAAGTACGGGAATATGTGGAATAATAGTGTTGTTCAAAGTTTAATCCTATTTAATTTAATACTGTGTTTTTAATTGATATAATATCGAAATTTTAATTAAAGGATTAATTAATGATAGATAAAAATTTTGTTAAACATCTCTCAGATATATCATTAGCACTATTTAGAAAAAATTTTTTTGGTATTTATCATGGTTCAATCTCAAAAAAAATAGATCATAATAGTTTTATAATCAATAAAAAAGAAGCAATATTTGATGAAATAGGTGAAGATTCTCTATGTCAATTAGCTATGAATAAATATGATTATAGTTGGAAATTAGCAAGTATTGAAGCATATATTCACAACTCTATCTACAACCAAATACATGAAGCAAAATATATTGCTTGTGGAATGCCACCATACACTAGTGCTTATGCTTTAGAACACGATGAGATTATTTTTGAAGATTTTTTTGGTAAAAGTATTTTTAATAAAATAAAAGTTTATGATCCTAAAGATTTTGATACTTGGTACGAGAGAAACTCTCTAGAGATACCCAAAGAGTTAAAAGATACAAAAAATCACCTTCTAGTTATTAGAGGTGTTGGTGTATATGTATATGATAGAGATATGAACCAATTAGTTAAAAAAGTAGCTATATTAGAAAATAGCTGTAGAATTTTAGCTTTAAAATCACAATTTAAGTAGGCAATATGTTACACGAAATGGCACAATGGATAACTGATCAGATTTTTGATATGGGTTATATGGGAATATTTTTACTTATGCTTATTGAAAGTTCTTTTATACCTTTTCCAAGTGAGATAGTTCTTATCCCTGCTGGATATTTAGCATCAAAAGGTGATATGAATATTACAATGATTATGTTTGCATCTTTGATGGGTTCTATTAGTGGAGCACTTATTAATTATTTTGGTGCTTTATATGTAGGTAGAAAATTTTTACTTAAATATGGAAAATATATTTTAGTATCCCAAGAGACACTAAATAAAATGGAAACATTTTTTAAAAAACACGGTGCAATATCAACTTTTACGGGAAGATTAATCCCAGGAATTAGACAACTTATATCTATTCCAGCTGGTTTATCAAAAATGGATTTAAAAATTTTTATCCTTTATACATCATTAGGTGCAATAATTTGGAGTGCTATTTTAGTAGTTTTAGGTTACAGTATAGGTGAAAATCAAGAGCTGATCAATCAATACCTACCACAAATAATAACAATGACATTAGTCACTGTTACAATTATCATTGGAGTTTATATCTATAAAAAAAGCCTATCTTCTAAAAGATAGGCTTTTTTATTTTAAAGTAATTACTTTAAAGTATTAGATATTAACCTAATACTTTTTTAACAGCTTTCCCAATTTCAGCAGGTGATACTACAACTGTAACACCAGCAGCTTCAAGAGCAGCCATTTTTTCAGCAGCAGTTCCAGCAGATCCTGAAACAATTGCTCCAGCGTGACCCATTGTTTTACCTTTTGGTGCAGTTTGTCCAGCGATAAATGCAACAACTGGCTTAGTAACTTGCTCTTTAATTAGCTTAGCAGCTTGAATCTCAAGATCTCCACCAATTTCACCAATCATAACGATACACTCAGTTTCTGGATCAGCTTCAAACATTGGAAGAAGTTGATTGTATGAAAGACCGATAATTGGATCTCCACCAATACCAACAGCTGTAGTGATACCATAACCCTCTTGACAAACTTGGTTTGTACCTTCATAAGTTAATGTACCAGATTTAGAGATAAGTCCTACATTTCCTTTTTTGAAAATTGAACCAGGCATAATACCTATTTTACACTCTTCAGCAGTGATAATACCAGGACAGTTTGGTCCAAGTGTTTTCATACCATGCTTAGTAGCATGAGCTTTAGCAGCTTGCATATCTTTAACTGGAGCACCTTCAGTGATAATAACTGCAAGTTCAATTCCAGCTTCAGCAGCTTCCATTACAGCATCACCAACAAAAGCAGGTGGTACGAAAATCATAGAAACTGTAGCATCAGTTGCTTTAACAGCTTGAGCAACTGTATTAAATACAGGCTTACCTAAATGCTCTTGACCACCTTTATTTGGAGTAACACCACCAACGATGTTTGAACCATAAGCTATACATTGTTCAGCATGAAAAGTTCCCTCTTTACCTGTAAAACCTTGTACGATTATTTTTGAATCTTTATTTACTAAAATTGACATCTATTTTCCTTTAAATTCGGCTGCTGCTTTTACAGCTTTTGCTGCACCATCACCTAAATCGCTACCAACAATTAAGTTTGAAATATTAGCATTATTTAAAATTTCTGCAGCTTCTGGAGCATTTGTCCCATCAAGTCTAACAATTACAGGTACATTAACATCAGTTATTTTTGTAGCTTCAATAATACCATTTGCAATTCTATCACATCTTACAATTCCACCAAAGATATTTACAAAAATAGCTTTAACTTTTGGATTTTTAAGGATGATTTCAAAACCTTTTGCAACTGTTTCAGCATTTGCTGAACCACCAACATCAAGGAAGTTTGCAGGTGTTCCACCCATGTGGTTAATAGTATCCATAGTACCCATAGCAAGACCAGCACCATTTACCATACAACCAATTTCACCATCAAGTGCTACATAAGATAAACCATATTTAGCAGCTTCAATCTCATCTTCATCCTCTTCAGTTAAATCTCTCATAGATGCAATCTCAGGTTGTCTTCCAAGTGCAGAATTATCAAATCCCATTTTACCATCAAGTGCTAAAAATTCTCCAGTACCTGTTCTAACCAATGGATTGATCTCAATCATCTCTGCATCATTTTCCATATAAAGTTTAAATAATTTTTGTGCAAAAGTGATAATATTTTTTTGCTCACCTTTATCCGTGATACCAAGACCAAATGCTAATTCTCTACCGTGGAAACCTTGAAAACCAATCGCTGGATCAACAGGAATAGTTACGATTTTTTCAGGTGTATTTTCAGCAACATCTTCAATGTTCATACCACCCTCAGTAGAAGCCATAATTAAAGGCATCTCTAATTTTCTATCTAAAACTACAGATAAATATAACTCATCTTGAATATCAGCACCATCTTCTATGTATAGTTTTTGAACTAATTTACCTTCAGCAGCTGTTTGGTGAGTAATTAAAGTCATTCCTAAAATTTCATTAGCTAAAGTTTCAACCTCTTCTAAAGACTTAGCAAGTTTAACACCACCACCTAGTCCTCTTCCTCCAGCATGAATTTGTGCTTTAACAACCCATACTGGTCCACCTAAAGTTTCAGCAGCTGTAACTGCATCTTTAACACTTTCAACCATAATACCTTTTGGTGTTGGAACACCATATTTAGCAAATACTTGCTTTGCTTGATACTCATGAATATTCATATTTTCTCCTATATAATATTTGAATTTAGAATATTATATCTTTAATAGAGTAAAGAAATTTATATATAAAAAGGTATTTCAAATATTTAATAATATATGTTTAGAAATTACTCATCTTATTAAATCTAACTAACTACTATTAAATTATGTTTAATCCTGAAGTGGTATTTTAATAATAAACTTTGCACCACTATAAATTGTATTGTCATAGTTATACTCAACATTTCTAACAAAAATCTCACCATTTAAATGTTTTGTTACAATTGACTCAGTCATATATAACCCTATCCCTGTACCTTGTGATTTATGCTTGGTTGTAAAGTATGGTTCAAATACTTTATCTATAATATCTTTTGGAACTCCTCCACCACTATCTTTTATCTCAAGTATTATTTGGTTGTTTTTTTTATAAATATCTATAAAAATCAATCTTCTTTTACCTTTTGGTAGTGTTATAAGGATATCCTTTGCATTTTTTATTATATTTAGAATTGCTTGGGTTAGTTCATTTTCTAAAGCTGTTATAGTTATATCTTCTACATCTTTTATCACCTCTATACTGTGAGTTTTAAACGATGCAGATAAAAGATTCATTGTTTTATCGATACTACTTTTTAGCGTAAAAGTAGTTTTTTCTTTATTTGGAGTAAAGAAGTTTCTAAAATCATCTATTGTTTTTGATAGATGATTTGTTTGCTCATTGATATTATTGGCATATCTTCTTAAATTTTCGTTTTTAATATCTTCCATATCTATATCTGCTACTATATTATTTGCCCACATAGATATGATTGATATTGGTTGTCTCCATTGATGTGCAATATTACCTATCATCTCCCCCATTGCAGCCATTTTTGATTGTTGGAACAACATCTGCTCTTTTTCATTGTTTTTTTGAACTTCTAATTTTACTTTTTGCTGTAGATTTATATT
>JAYEOQ010000173.1:0-10737 GCA_034723215.1 Campylobacterota bacterium
CGTAACATTAGAGTTTAAAACCTTTGGAAAACCAATAGTTGATACAGATAAAATCTTTGATAAAAATTATAGAGAAGATGAATCTAAAAGAGGCTTAGGGTTGGGGCTTAATATGGTAAAAGGTATTTGTGAAAAGTATGATATAAATTATGAGGTATCATATGAAGATGGACAGAATATTTTTAGGTATAGGTTTTAATAAAAGTTAAATTTTAGTATTGACTTTGATATATTATTGTTGTATAACTCTTTTGAAAACATTAGGTTAACTTCAATCTCTAAGAATTAGTTACTCTTAGAAAGTTGAGATTTAAAAAGGTAGGGTTTTATAACCTTACCTTTTTTTATGATGGGTGGTATCTGAAAATGGGTAAAGGGAAATCTCTAATAAAGGAGGTTGACCTGGGGAATTAACTACTCCTCTTCTCAATACGCCAATTCACATTTAGTAACACTCCAAAATAAATATTCAATAAATTTTAAAACTTTTTTCAAATTTTCAAAAAATCTTACATTCACCTTACTGAGTTTTATTTCGCCAATTCAATTTTAAATTTTTTGACTTAATTTGTCTGTTGTAATCTTATTGAGAATAATATAGTATAATACAGTCAAAATTGAGTAAAAAAGCCGATAATTTTCGGCTTTTTTTATGTCAACTTTTCTATACTAACTATAAAACCATTGGAAGTTTTATAACAAATTCGGCACCGATATACCCTTTTCCCTGATAGTTATATTTAGTATTGTGTGCATCTATAGTTCCACCCATACTATCAACAATAAAATTATGAGTCATATGAAGCCCAAGACCTGTACCTTTTGATTGATGTTTTGTTGTAAAGTATGGTTCAAATATTTTTGTTAATACCTTTTTTTCTATCCCACCACCATTATCTTTGATGATAATATATACACTATTATTTCTTATAAATGTAGTTATAAATAATAGCTTTTCATCATATTTAACATCCTTTAAAGCATCTTTTGAATTATTAAAAAGATTTATTAAACATTGTATTAATTCATTTTCATATCCCTCTATTTGAATTGTTTCTTGTAAATCTAATATTATATTGATATGATTGTTTTTTATAGAACCTTCAATCAAGTGTAAAAAGCTGTCAATATCTGTTTTTAAATTAAATATCCGTTTCTTTCTATCACCTTTTATAAAGTTTTTAAAGTCATCAATAGTTTTTGAAAGATATTGAGAATTGTTGTCTATTGCATCACAAGTATCATAAAACTCTTCATCTGTTAAAACATCATGCTCTTTTTGAAGTTTTAATCCTGTAGCACCTGAAGATATTACTGTTAAAGGTTGTCTCCATTGATGGGCTATATTTCCTATCATTTCACCCATTGATGCAAGTTTTGATTGTTCAAAAATTAGTTTGTCTTTTTGTCTATTTTTTTTAACCTCTTCTTTAATCCTTGATTCTAAATTTTCATTTAAGTGTATAACTTGATCATGTAACGACTTTTGCTTTTTTATCATTTTATTAAAAGAGTTAACCAATATAGAGGTTTCATCGTTTGTAACTATATCTATCTTTTTAAATAGATCACCTTTTGAGATCTTTTTTATAGTATCGACTAAAAGAGATATAGGGTAAGTAAGTTGAAATGAAAAGATGATAGTAAAAATTGTACTTATAAATATAATAAATATGATAATAAACAATATATATATAAATGTTTGGTCAATTGTAACAATTCTTTTATCAAAGATATGTTTGTAATCATTAATAATAAATGCAACTATTTTATTTTGATTATTAACTAGAGGTTTAATTAAGATATGTAACACTTTATCATTTTTAATATCAAGGGAGTTTGTATCTATACTATTTTTTATATATTGTTTTATTTTTTGACTATTTTTTATATATTTTTTATAGATATTGCTGTTTCTAGAGTTTACTAAGATATTTAAATCTTTATCAACAATAGTGGTGATAGGACATTGAGAATCTTTATTTTTTCGTATAAGATAATTTAATACCTTATCTTGATTATATATGTAATTATCTAAATTATTTGTTGTTTGATTAAGGGAACTCATAGCTAAATTTGCACTATCTGTATGACTTATATGTATTAAGTAGGTATAAAAAAACAATAGAATTGCTAAAATAGGGATAGTAAATAATGGTATAATAAATAGTAATAATTTTTTAACTAAAGTTGTTTTCATTATTTTTTCAAACTTTTTTTATCTAATTGTAAACTTATAGCATATATCAATAATCCAACAGCAATAAACATCAGTAATCCAGCAAATATAAAAAACTCTGAACACTCCATACTATGGCAATCAGTACATATAAATATATGATATGCTTGTGGTATAAAACTAATAAATAGTAATACAAATATAAATATAGTAACATTAGTTAGTTTATAAATAGTTTTAAAATACAACATTGAAAAAACTATTAGTACAAGTGGAAAAATAAATATAAACCCTTGTAAATTAAGATTTTTATAAATATATATTGCTACATCCGGAGTTTCCATAAATTGTATGCTTATAAATAACACGCTCATTAACAATATTGTAGAAATAATTAAACCATAAGAAAAAATCTTAAGTAACTTTACATTTTGTTTAATATTTGCTAATAGTACCGTTACACTTAGTGTAATTAGTGCAATCACTATGAAATAGTTTGGATAAGTATGACTTGCCCCACAAAGTGATAGATCACTACAAACTTTACAATAAGAGGTGTGATAACCAATAATAGCATAAGCAAAAGAGATAATTAAAAAACTAATAGAGATAAGTTTTAAAGAGAGTAAACCACTTCTTTTGTAGATAATATATGTGGTAACTGACATAATAAAAACAAAAATAGCTACAGCAATAGATATCCATGATTGAAAATAATATTTATGATTTTGAATTTTAAAGAAATCAAAACCATCAACACTCCAATCTAACAAAGAGAATATTATAGACGCAAAAAATAATACAAAAAATAGATAAATAAATTTTTTCACAATAACTCCCTTTAAAATATCCTAACAGATTAAAGTGTTAAAATTGTGTCCTTTTTAATTATCCTTTTACTTTTTTAATAACACTGTATGCTTCGTTTAAATCTTGTGTTTTTTGTTCTGCAAATTTAACCATATCTTCTGGTAAGTTTTTACTTGCAATAGAGTCGTAGTGATATTTTTTTATTAGTGTTCTATATCTCTTTTTTATAAGATCAAAACTATCTGTTTTAGATGATTCAAGTATTTTATAATATTTATCTAAATTATCATCTTGGTTTTGATAACTAGTGTGTTGGTTGGAATACTCTTGATATTTAAATCTACTAGAAGTTTTATACGGTTTACCGTTTATAATTGATAGACCAATAACTAAAAAGAAATTAAAAGGGAAAAAAAGTATAGATGGTGCAAATATAAGAAGTAGTATTCCAATTATAACCGTACCGAAACATATCCCAAGCCATGTTATCTCAAGAAATACACCAAATGCAATAACTGCAACTCCTAATAAAGTTTTCATTTTATCCTAAAGGTAATGTTATTGTAAATTGTGCACCTGTATAACTTTTTCCATTGTATTGGAAATCTGTATTTATAGCCTCTATATTACCTTTCATCCCATTTGTTATAAGATTATAGGTCATACTTAAACCTAAACCGGTACCTTTTTCTTCTGATTTAGTTGTAAAATATGGATCAAATATTTTATCTAATATATCTTTTGGTACTCCACCTGCACTGTCTTTAAATTTTATTATTACACTATCATTAACTTGCTCTTGAGTTATAAAAATATATCTATCACTATCTTTAATATTCTCTACTAAAGCATCTTTTGCATTGTTATAAATATTTATAAAACATTGAATTAGTTGGTTTGGATACCCTTCTATTCTTATATTTTCTTTTAAATCCAAAATAATATCTATAAAATTATTTTTTATTGTTGATTCTACAATTTTTAGAAATGACTCTGTATCCTTTTTTAAATCAAAATTTACAACTTTTGAGTCACCTTTTATAAAGTCTTTAAAATCATCAATAGTTTTTGATAGATATTGAGCATTATTATTTATAGCATTGCAAGTATCGTAAAATTCATCATCGCTAAGGATATCATACTCTTTTTGCATCATAAGACCTGTAGCACCTGAAGAGATTACAGATAATGGCTGTCTCCACTGATGAGCAATATTTCCTATCATCTCGCCCATAGTAACATGATGTGCTTGATTTGTGTTTATTTGAGTTTGTTTTTCTAATTTTAACTGAGTCATTTTAAGTTCGGTAATATCTCTACCAGAACCAACTGTCCCAATAATATTTCCATCATTATCATAAAATGGAGCTTTATTTACCTCTAAATAAAGTAGTTCCCCTTTTATATTTCCATACTCTTCAAACTTCATAGCTTTGTTTGAATCGATAACTACCTTATCACTATTAAAACAAAGCTCCCCAAATGTATGCCAATCTGGATTATCTTTATGTAGTTCTCGTTCTCTTAATGCAAAAAAAAGATCATCTTTTCCTATAGGTTCATCAATACTATTCGCCATCAACAAACCATCGCATATTGCTTGATTTGCATAGATATAAACACCATCTAAATCTTTTATCCAAAGCATATCTGGTAAATGTTGTGTCAAAAGTTTCAATAAACTAGAATCCACATCTGCTAACTTTTTTAGATCAAAAGGCATTGATACTCCACTTTTTATATTTTACCAATTTTACCATAATAATGTTAAAATAGTTTTGTAGCAAAAAATAACAATTTAAAATACCTTAATAGTAAATTACAAAAATTTACAGTAGAATATGAGGTGAAGGATTTTACTATGGAAAATCAAGAAAAAAGTTTTATATATCGTTTAAATTTGTATATACCTTTAGTGTTGGTTACATCTTTTATGTCTATTATTACCATAATAATGGTTATATACTTTCAAAAACAAGCTATCTATAAATATAAATCTATTGTACCAAAACAGTTTGAACTATCTTTAAAAAATAATGTTGAGAGGGATGCTGCAGTTTTAGCTGAGTATATTAAATTTATTCAAAAAGATAAGTTGATTGAAGATGGACTTAAAAATTCTGATAAAAAAAAGATTTATAAAAATATAGAAAAAACTTTTCAAAGTATGAATAAAAATTTAGATCTAACTCATATGTATTTTATGAGAACAGATGGTACTATTTTATTAAGAGTCCACGACTACAATAGAGATGGTGATTTTGCTAACAGAACAACTTTTAAAGAAGCACAAAAAAGTCAACAACTTTTTTATGGTTTAGAGTTTGGTATTAAGAAAAATTATACTTTAAGAGTTGTTAAGCCTTGGATTGTTAATGGTGAACTTATTGGTTATATTGAATTGGGTAAAGAGATAGATAAAATTCTTGATACACTATCTAAGCTTTTAGAGACAGAGATATATATGGCAACGAAGAAAGATATATTTGCCAACTCCCCCTCTTATGTAAAAAATAAACTACTTAAAATGAGTAAAACAGATAGCCACTATATTGTTTATAACACTACTTTAGTCCCAGAAAAGATAGGTAAAATGGTTGATGGTAGTTTGATAAATAGTGATATAATGATAAGCAATGATAGTTTTTATGTTTCAAGGTCAGTTCTTACTGATGTGTCTGGAAAAGATCTTGGTTATTTTATCTTTTTAAGTAATATAACTTTAGAGTACTCAATAATGAATAATGCTGTGATGATATTGTCAATAGTTTTAGCTTTTGTTGGGATTATATTTTTGGCAAGTGCATATATAATTATTAAGCAAAAAGAACAAAATATCAATAGTTTAACAACAGAACTTAATATACAAAAAGATGATTTAAAACGGTTTAATAGTAAGTTGCAAAAACTCTTTGATACACAAAGCAGTATCACAATTTTAACAAATACAAAAAGTATACATATGGCAAATCAAATAATGTTAGATTTTTTTGGATTTAAAAATTTAGATGAGTTTAATATTCATAATAAATGTATATGTGATAGATTTATCGACCATAACAACTATTTTCATGTAGGAAAAATTGACAAAAAAGAGAACTGGATAGATGAGCTTAGAAAAATTCCAGAAAAAGAGCAGGTTGTCGCTATGATGAATGACCATTTTGAAATATTTGCTTTTAGGGTATCTTTTAGTGAGTTTGAAGAGGGTGAGTATATCGTTACATTTGCAGATATAACAGATACGATGATGGAGCAGATAAAATTAGAATATAAAGTTACTCATGATAAATTAACAGGAGCATATAATAGAGAATTTTTTGATAGGATGATCCATCTACTTATTAAAAAATCTTATCCAGAAAATTTAGGAATAGTTCTTTGTGATATTGATCATTTTAAAAATGTTAATGATACTTATGGACATGATTGTGGTGATGATATTTTAGTTAAAGTGGTTGAAACTATACAGCAATCAATAAGAAAAGATGATTATCTTATTAGATGGGCTGGAGAGGAGTTTATATTGTTAATGAAAATAGATACAATAGATTCTTTTAGAAAAGTTCTTGAAAATATACGAACAAAAATAGAGAAAAAATACTTTGATAATGCTGAACATATAACATGTAGCTTTGGTGGAACTTTCCATTTAGAGGATGAAGATATAATGAAAACAGTTAAAAGATCTGATCTAGCACTTTATAAAGCCAAAGATAGTGGTAGAAACCAAGTTCAAATACTTTAAAGTAAATATAACTTAGTACGATTAAATAAACTATTATTTAGTCGTACACAGAATCCATATCTAAATCATCAACTTCAATCTCTTTTAAAGATTTTAAAGATTTTTCATTTATCTCTGCACCTTTTAAATCTATATAAAAAGAGTTTGATTTAGAATACTCTTTTTCCCTCTGTATCTCTAGTTCTATTTGATTATCTATTCTTTCTTGTTTTTCATTAGTCTTATTATCATCAATCTTACTATCATTTGAAGCAAATAACATTGAGCATAACAAAACCATTAGTATTAAAATATTTTTCATAACTATTATCCTTTCACGATTCTTATAATATCTTACTATAACTTTTATAAGTTAAAGTTTAATAAATTAAGATATTTACTATTTACATTTTATTAATATAAGAATGGTAAAATATGAAAAAATTAAAAAAGGTTAACAATGAAAAGAATTGTAATAGCAACTTTAGTCTCTTTGATAGTAACTCCAATAGTGGTTATAGCAGATATGGATAGATGTGTCTCTTGTCATGGTGTAAATTTTGAAAAGAGAGCTCTTGGGGTTAGTAAAATAGTTAAAGATATGTCTGAATTAGAGATAAAAGCAGCACTAGATGGATACAAAAATGGTATTGGTGGTTCTATGAAAGATTTAATGATCTCAGAGGTTAATTTAGGTGTTGATACTGATGCAATGGCCGCTGATATCTATAGCGAGTCAAGAACTCCTGGATTTGAAGAACCAAGTGATGAGTTTATTTTTCAAAAAAGATTAAGTGTAAGAACACTTCATAAATTAAAAAATAATATTAAAAATGCAAATGGTAAAAAAGATATGCCAAAAATTATTTCTCAAATAAAATCAGCTGCTTTTACAATGTATGTTTATGATGATTTATTAAAAACAAAAATTGATTTCAAAACAATGAAACCAAATAAAGTAAAAATGACAAAGAAAGTTATACTTAAAAAAGTAACAAAAGTTAAAAAATGTGTAGATAACTCTTTTAGTGATGAGCAGATAGTTAAGTGTAGAGTAGAGTTTTTAAATCTTGCGGGTTCAATCACAAGAGATCAAGAGAAAAAGATAAAAGCAAAACAAAAAGCTAGTAAACCACCAATTTATACAGGTGAGGGTGCTGTAGATATGAGTAGCTATTTAAAATAGATTAGTTGTAAAACCAATTATATTTATTCTAAAAGATTATGGGTTTAATTATGGTAAAATTATATAGGTAAGGATTCAAATGAAAAAATATATTTTATCTCTGTTTTTAGTTATCTTTAATATAACAATATTAAACGCCAATGAACATATTAAACTGTTTTGTTCTGATTCAATAGAGAAAAGATTAAGTATTAACCTTGATAGTGATAAGTTAAATTTAACTCAAGATGCTGTTCAGGATAATACAGGTGGTTATGTAGATATACCAGAAGATAGGTATTATCTAAAGACCAAGGATAAGTTATATTATTTAAATGGTGTTGTTGAATATAATTATAAAAATAAAATTAACCAATTTAGATCCTATATAGATAATAATTCAGAAAAATTTATAACTATAAAAGAACTTTATAGTTTAAAAAATAGTAAAGGTTTAAAACTTATACAAAAGATAATTCTTGATAATAAGAATAAAGTAAAAGATTCTCAATATAAAACCATAACAAATATCATAAATGTATATTTTGATGAAAAGCTATTTCAAAAAGAGTATTATAAGTGTAAAAAATAAATTATTAAATTTATTTATTAACTCAACGGTAAAATTATAATAAATTCAGCGCCAGTGTATTTTTTATCTTGATAAGTATAAGTTTTATTAGAAGTATCAATAGTCCCACGCATACCATCAACCACTAGATTATATGTCATATGAAGACCAAGTCCTGTACCTTGGGATTGATGTTTAGTTGTAAAATATGGTTCAAAAATTTTATCAATTATATCTTTAGGTATTCCACCACCACTATCTCTTATATTGATAATTGCTTTGCTGTTTTTTGTAGAGGTTGATATAAAAATTAATCTATCATCCTCCTCTTTTTCCTCTAATATATCTTTTGCATTATTAAATATATTGATTAAACACTGTGTTAGTTCATTTTCATAGCCATCAATATCTATATCATCTTGTAAATCTAATACAACATTTAAATTACAACTTTTAATTGACCCATCAACTAAATTTAAAAAACTATTAATATTGTTTTTTAGATTAAATCTCTTTTTAACTTTATCATTTTTTATAAAATTTTTAAAATCATCGATCGTTTTTGATAGGTATTGAGCATTGGTATCTATACTAATGCACATCTTTTTAAACTCTTCATCTGAGAGTATGTTATGCTCTTTTTGTAACAACATACCTGAAGAAGCAGTTGAAATTATAGAAAGAGGCTGTCTCCATTGATGTGCAATATTACCTATCATCTCACCCATTGAAGCCATTTTATTTTGTTCAAATACCATTTTATTTTGTCTTTTTTGATTTGTAATATCTCTAGCACTTATTAGCATAGTATCTCCGTGAGTCATCATACTTGCTGAAATATTTACTATAATAATTGAACCATCTTTTTTGGTACATTTTTTTTCAAAATCTGTGATTGATCCATTTTTTCTAAGCATCTCTGCAATATCAATATCATTTTTATCACTTTCTTTTAGAATAATAGAAGAGCATATTGTTCCTATTAACTCTTCAGGTGTATATCCAAGCATATTAGCATATGATTTATTTACCTCTAAATATTTTGTTTTCATATCAAGAAGAGCTAAACCATCTTTTGAAGTATTATAAATAGTTTTAAACTTACTATTTTGTCTCTCTATCTCTTTTGTTCTTTTTAAAATCTCTGATTCTAGAAATTTCTCATTTTTCTCTTTTTCATATATAAGTTCACTTTGGATTTTAATCTTTTCCAAATTTAATGAACGGTATTTACTTGTCAATATAAGTGTAAAAAATATAATTTCTATTAAAGTTCCTAGTAAAAATGAATGTCTAGTAAAATATGAATAATCCAAAAATGTATTAAATGTTGCAATCATCAACCCCATAAGCGGAGCATAAATTAATAAAGCTATTAAATAATATTTTGCTGTTGTATAACCTTGTAAAAATACTTTTATCACAGCAAAAAATAATACTATAAAAAAAAGTGCTGAATATATATTAAATAATACACTAGCATAGTTTACATTATTGTAAATAAGTAATGCAAATATTAAAAATATAACTCCTGAAAATATAAAAAATTTATTAATATACGGAAGATGATTTTTAAGATCTAAAAACTTATTTGAGAAAAGAAGTAAAAAGAGTATAACAAAAGCTCCAATAACATGAAGTCCTTCGTTCCATCCATTAAATCCAAGTAGAAGGTATGAACCACTATGCATACTACTAAACACTAAAGAAGCTACAGTGTAAGCAATATAGTAAAGATATGAGCTGTCTTTTGTTAAAATATAACTATAGATATTTAAGATAATAATAATCATCAGAATAAAAGCAAATATAATATAAAGATGAGTTGTAGTTATTTTTGATGGGTTATAGTAATCTTTTTCAGATACTATTTTGAATTCACCGATTTGACTTGCAATAGTTTGTGATTTTATATAAAAAACTTGAGTAGTATTTTTATCGATATGTATATTAAAAGTTGGATTTACATCTTTAATTGAACGCTTTGATAATGGAATATCCAATCCATTTAACTCTTTTATAAAAAGAGCATCTTTTTTATAGTATAAATCAAATTTCTTCCAAATTGGTTCATTAAAAGTTAAAATATAGTCCTCTTTGTCAGATCTATTTTCAACCTCTATCTTAAACCAAGTAACACCATCTATATATCCAAATGTAAAACTATTTGTAGTTTGCTTTTCAAAGTTATGATGTTTTATATCATCTATTGTTAAATTAGTACTTTTATCATAAAAATATTTAATAGTAAAACTATCATATTTTTTGTTATCACTATCAATTAT
>JAYEOQ010000174.1:0-10671 GCA_034723215.1 Campylobacterota bacterium
AACTTTAAAAGCTTTGATAAAATGATAGAATTTATACTGCTCTCCCGCCAGACCGATGAAAATATTGATATGAAGCCTTATATTATGTGATGTTGATATTATTATGTGTCAGAGTTAGAATTGCTGAATCGTAATAAGTAAAAACCAAATTTTTATGGTATCGTAGATAAAGAAATTTACAGCATCATTAACAGAACCTGTAAGCCCTAAAATATCTAATGTGAAGTAGTCAACACTCTCTTTCCACATATTAAATCTCTAAACTCTTTTTAACTTCTGGTAATAATATCTCTTTTATCTCATTATAAGTATTTATAAAAGCTTCAAACTCTTTACCATCTGGATCTTCAAAACTTACATGGATAACTTTAGCTTTTTTTGGAAAAGTTGGGCAAGTCTCATTTGCATGATCACAAACAGTAACAACTAAATCAAAATCTATATCTATAACTTTATCAAGTGTTTTAGAACAATACACATCTCTCCAGTCATTATGTTGTTCTAGTATCTTTTTTGCATTTTGATTTACTCTACCACTTGGTTTTACACCAGAACTATAAGCTTCTACACCATCTAAATATTTATTTATAAGTGCTTCACCTATTATGCTTCTACAACTATTTCCTGTACAAAGTATTAAAACTTTTTTCATTTTTTCACCTTTTTTTGTTTTTTATATTGAACACTCTTTTTCATCTTTACATTTTATATATTTTGTAAAAATAAATCCTGCAAAAATTGCTCCTAGTATTGTAGCAACTATATATAACCATAAGGCTTCTAGATTGCCAGATATTAAAGCAGGTGCTATACTTCTAGCAGGATTCATACTAGCTCCACTAATTGGACCAGCAAACATTGCTTCTAAACCTACGGTTAAACCTATTGCGAGTCCAGCAAAACTTTTTATAGCTTTACCATGTACTGCACTCCCACAAATAACAAGCATAAGTATAAAAGTTAAAATAAATTCTAATATAAATGATTGCATTTGAGAACCTCGAGGTATAGTAGAACCTAAAAATGCAAGTTGTTGGAGACTTTTAGCCTCTTCTAAAAATATTAAATATAGTACAACACACGCAACTATTGCACCTAATATTTGAGCTAAAATATAACCAAAAACAAGCTTTTTATCAAACTCCTTTATATATGCAAAAGATAATGTTACAGCAGGATTCATATGTGCTCCACTTACATGACCAAAAGTATATATCATAGCTGAAACTACAAACCCAAAAGTAAGTGCTATCCCTATATGACCGATACTTCCTGTTAAAGCCTCTATAACAATTGCACCACAACCTGCAAATACAAGTATAAATGTTGCTATAAATTCAGCAATATAACTTCTATTGTTCAATATTGCATCCTTTTATTAATTTTGGAGTATCTAACTCTAAGTAATTGATCTCTTCTAAAATATTTTGTCTAAATTTATCAAGAGGGGTACGGATACTATAATAAGCCCATCTACCATCTCTTTTAACTTTTAAAAAACCACCATCTTTCAAAATCTTTAGATGTCTTGAAACTCTTGATTGAATCATATTAAAAGAGGTTTCAATATCACAAACACAAATATTATCATTACGATGGATAAAATTTAATATCTTTATTCTTGTCTCATCATTTACAGCACCAATAGTTTGTAAGAATATATCCATAAAATTTATAACTACCTTTTCTATTTATCTTAGCATAATAATATTTATATATCAAGATATATTGATATATAAATGATAAAAAAAGAGGGAAAGAGTTTATTCTTTCCCTCTTTTAAATAATTTTTATAAAATTATTTACCAGCTTTAACTGCTTCTTTAAGTTTAGCACCAACTTTAAATTTAGCAACCGTAGACTTTGCAATTTGAATTTTAGCACCTGTTGATGGGTTAACACCCTCTCTTGCTGCTCTTTCTGAAGTACTAAATGTACCGAAACCAATAAATGCAACAGAATCCCCACCAGCTAGTGTTTCTGTGATTGTTTCAAGTGTCGCTTCAATAGCTGCACCTGCATCTTTTTTTGTTAATCCTGCTTTGTCAGCTACTGCTGCAATTAATTCTGCTTTGTTCATAAACTTCTCCTATTTGTATTTATCTGTAGATGTTATCGAAAGAAAGTTTAATTAATATTTAAAATGACCTATTTTTTTAATTTTATTTAAAAATTATGTTAAAATAGCGCTATGTTTACTTTAAAATCAATTATTTTATCATTTTGCTTCTCTTTTTTTATATATTTAGATTACTTCTCTTTTTCCAATCCTATAGTTGAGACTATTGTAGCACTTTTTGGATTTTATATCTTATTTAGATTAAATAGGAGAGAACTATTTGTAAGTGGCTTTTTAATAGCTATTTTATGGTTTTGGTGGATTGGGTATAGTTTTGTATATTATGAACTATCCTATTTGATACCTATTGTATTAATTGGTATTGGTATTATATATGGGATACTTTTTTATCTTGGTGGATTATTTAATAATCTTATATATAAAGTGATCTATTTTTTTAGTTTGAGTTTTTTTGAGCCATTTGGATTTAATTGGTTTAAGTTAGAACTCCCTTTTATAAATAGTTATTTTGGTACAACTAAAATTGACTTAGCTGTTATTCTTATATCAACAGCATTACTGTTATATTTTCAAAAAAGAGATAAATTTAAAATTGCCATTGTGATCTATTGTATAAGTTTAATTTTATTGTCAATTTTTAATAAACCAACATTAAATATGAAACCATCAATTTTAAAAATAAATATCCAAAATACGCAGATAGCACAAGAGAAAAAATGGGATAAAAAGTTTAGAGATGAGATATTAGAAGAAAATTTTAAAAATATTAAACTCTCAATTGATAAAAATGATGAAGTTATAATATTTCCAGAGACAGCATTTCCAATTGTTTTAAATCATCAAGCTAATATAAAAGATATGTTATTAGTCTATTCATATGATATAACTATAGTTCTTGGTTCTTTATTTGAAAAAGGTGGATTGCTTTATAACTCAACATATATGTTTCAAGATGGGAAGATTAGTGTTGCTCATAAAGTTGTACTTGTTCCATTTGGTGAAGCAGTCCCATTGCCACAAAAGATAAGAGATATTATAAATGATACTTTTTATAATGGAGCAAAAGATTATGAAACTGCAAAAACTCCAACTACTTTTAGTATAAAAGGGGTGAAGTTTAGAAATGCAATATGTTATGAAGCAACAACAGATAAAGTGTATGAAAATTTAGATACCCAATATGTAATAGCTATATCAAATAATGCTTGGTTTACACCATCCCCTCAGCCAGTTTTACAAAAACTACTTATGAAGTATTATAGTTATAAATATAATCTATATATCTATAGTGTTACAAATGATACTTAAATTATAGTCTAGTTTCTATTTTTAAAAAATATAAAAAGTAATAATGATAAAAAACTTATCATAAGGGGGTAAAAGAAATAGTACTCTTTTAATACAATTTTATTTTGTTTTATTTTACTTTTCTCAAGATTGTTTATCACTTTATATATCTCTTTTAGGTCATTTTTACTTAATGCCACAAATGATTTTCCATTATTTGCATTTGATAATTGATTTAAAACATAATTATTTGTAGCTGCAATAGAGATGGTATAAATTTTTATATCATATTTTTTTATCATTTTAAGGACAACACTTAGTGGAATAGTACTAGCAGTATCCTCTCCATCTGTTAATAGTATAATAATTTTAGATTTAGTATCTCTATTTTTTAAAATATTTACAGAGGTTGCTATACTATTTATAAGTGCCGTTTGTTCACCAACCATAGCAATTCTAAGTGTTTCTATAATTTTTGTCTGTGCTTTTTTATCATAACTAAGTGGTGAAGCTGTCATAACAGAACTTCCAAATACCACCAAACCTATATTATCATTTAATCTTTGTGAAATAAAATCTTTAACAATATCTTGAACTACATCCCATCTATTTTGTTCCAAATTATTTTTGTTAAATCCAATCTGTTTCATAGAGCCACTTGTATCCAAAGATAAAACAATATCAACACCATCTTTTTTAGTGTTTATGATATTTAACTCTTTAAAAGGTGAAGCAAGTGCAATAATAGCAAATACAATTGCTGACCACTTAAGAAAAGTTACAACACCACTGTTTATTCTATTTGAAGAGTTGTATATCTGTAGATGTGGCATATAGTATGATTGTGTTTTAGATTTACAAAATATTGAACATACTATAAAAAGAATAATAAGTGATAAAATATAAGGGTATTCAAAACTATTTAACATCTAAAGAGTCCATAAATATAGCAAATTGAGTTTTTATATCATCAGATATTTTATCTGTAACATTTTTTTTGTATTTATAGTTTTCTAAACTATTATGTATATCATCTATTAATCTTTTATCTCTTTGTGTTTTTGCTAATAATCTTCCATATTTAGATATTAAGTATGATGATTCTTTAGAATTATCAAAGTTTATATTGCTTAAAATTATAAAATACTCTTTCTCTTTAGAGACTTTTTTATTTTTTAACATTGTAAATATAAAATATAGTAAAAACATAAAAAAGATAACAGCTACTACTATCAATCCATAATAGATAAACACAGTTACATCTGGTATTTGTACAATTGGCTTTATATCGTGTATCTTTAACATAATATTATTATACCAATTCTTTAATTTGATTTGGTATAATATAAAATGATAACTAAAGAATCGATAGAAAATTTAAAATCTCATCTTGATGTGGTGGATATAATATCACAGTTTATAGAATTAAAAAAATCTGGTGCAAATTTTAAAGCTTGTTGCCCTTTTCATGGGGAAGATACACCATCTTTTGTGGTGAGCCCAGCAAAACAGATATATCATTGTTTTGGTTGTGGAGTGGGTGGAGATAGTATAAAATTTGTTATGGAGTATGAAAAATTATCATATCCTGAAACTTTAGAAAAATTAGCTTCCATGTCCAATGTATCATTGGAGTATGATAAAAATTTTAAAAAAATAGATTCTTCAATAATTCAAAAAGTAAATGAACACTATATCAAACTTCTTACACATCAAAATAGTGCATTAGAATATTTAAAAAGTAGGGGGATATCTGATTTTTCAATTGAAAAGTTTGAGATAGGATATGCTAGTGATTCAAATGACACTATCAATTATCTAAAGTCAAATTTTTTAAACTTAGCAGATGCAAAAGATTTTGGTATCATTGATAGTGGACAAAATGGTTTATACTCAAGATTTATAGAAAGAATCACTTTCCCTATCTATACAATTACTGGAAATATTGTAGGTTTTGGTGGTAGGACAATAACTGGGCATAATGCAAAATATATAAACTCTCCACAAACAAAATTGTTTAATAAATCAAGACTTTTATATGGATACCATCTTGCTAAAGAGATGATTTATAAACAAAAAAATATAATCATTACAGAGGGTTATTTAGATGTAGTTATGCTCCATCAAGCAGGTTTTGCAAATACAGTTGCTACTTTAGGTACAGCACTTACAAATGAACACCTACCACTAATAAAAAGGGGAGAGCCCAAAGTGATATTGGCTTATGATGGTGATAAAGCTGGTTTAAATGCTGCTTATAAAGCTAGTTTGCTTCTTAGTCATAGTGATTTTGATGGTGGTGTTGTGATTTTTGGTGATGGTATGGATCCTGCTGATATGGTAGCTCAAAATAAGATAAATGAATTAAATGAGATGTTTTCAAATCCAATACCATTTATACCTTATACAATAGATTTTATAATTAAAAAATATGATATAGAAAATCCTCAAGCTAAACAACAAGCACTTCAAGAGACAAATGATTATTTAAAAACATTGAGTCCAATACTGCAAGAGGAGTATCAAAGTTTAGTTGCAAGAAAACTAAATGTAAACTCCCAATTAGTTCAAGTACAACACTTCAACAACCAAAGAGCAGTAAATGTAAACTTATCATCATTAGATATAGCAGAGTTAAATATTATAAAAACTGTTTTAGAAGATAGTTCATTATTAGAGTTGGTAAAAAAGAGTATAGCAAGTGAGATGTTTCAAATACATATAAATGAGTATAATTTACTTTTAAATGATCCAGAAAATCAACTACTTGTAAGTATATTGTTGCAAGAAGATTTAAAAATTTATTCTAAAGAGGAATTAGAAAAACAGTTAGTTCTGTTATCTTTGCCTTATTATAATAAGCAATTACAGCAATTAAATTATGATAAAGAGATCGATTTTAAGAAAAAAGTAAAGCTTATTAGAACATTAAAAGATAAACTTAAAAGTTTAAAATCTGGGAAATTGGTTGATTTTTAGATTTTTATTGTATAATTGGAGAAAATTTATTTAGGAGAATTATGGAGTTTTTACATACAAATAATGCACCAGAAGCTATAGGACCTTATTCACAAGCGGTAAAAGTAAATGGTTTACTTTATACATCAGGGCAAATTGCACTTACGGTTAGTGGTGAGATGATAGAGAATGATATTAAAAAACAGACAAGACAAATTTTTACTAATATAAAAGCAATATTAGATGACAATGAAAGTGATATGAATAATGTTATAAAAGTAAATATCTTTTTAACAGATATGAATGACTTTGGTGTTGTTAATGTTATTATGGCAGAAGTATTTGGTGAACATAAACCTGTAAGAAGTACAATAGCTGTTAAAACATTACCAAAAAATGCGATGATAGAGATGGATATTATAGCTACGGTTACAGACTACCATTAATAGTTATACGATTAAAGTATATTTAATGTATAGTTAGATATAATTCGCATCATAAATTTAAGAGGATATGCAATGTACGCAATTATCAAAACTGGTGGAAAACAATATAAGGTATCAGAAGGTGATATTTTAAATATTGACAAGCTAAGTAAAGAAGCAAAAGAAACAGTTGAATTTACAGAAGTAATAGCTGTAAACGATGGAAACACATTACTAACAGCAGATGCAGTAGCAAATGCAAAAGTAACAGCAGAGGTTATTGTTGAAGGTAGAGATAAAAAAGTTATCATTTACAAAAAACTAAGAAGAAAAGATAGTAAACTAAAAAGAGGTTTCAGAAGAAGCTTCACAAAAGTTAGAATTACTAAAATAGCAGCATAAGGATAATACGATGGCACACAAGAAAGGTCAAGGTAGTACTAATAATAATAGAGACTCAGCTGGTAGAAGACTAGGAGTTAAGAAATTTGGTGGTGAAACAGTAGTTGCTGGTAATATCATCGTTAGACAAAGAGGGACAAAAGTACATGTTGGTGCTAATGTTGGAATTGGGAAAGATCATACAATATACTCATTAATTGACGGTGTTGTTAAATTTGAACAAAAAGATAAAAAAAGAAAAAAAGTTTCAGTTTACGCTTCATAAGTCGTAGATAAAATCAAATTTTAAAAGCACTGTAGCAATTTGCTATAGTGCTTTTTTTTTCCCAAATTAAAATCAAAAAGTGAAGTGATAAATAATAAGTGATTACCTTAATAATTTATTATTTATTATAATTTAATTAATTTAAAGCAGGAGTTTTAAAATGTTTGTAGATAGTGCTAGTTTTACCATAAAATCAGGTCGTGGTGGTCCAGGATGTGTTTCATTTAGAAAAGAGAAGTTTGTTGTAAAAGGTGGACCTGATGGTGGAGATGGTGGAAAAGGTGGAAATATTTACTTTGAAGTAAATAATAATACCGATACACTATCTTGGTTTAAAGGTAGACACAATATAAAAGCTTCAAATGGTGAACCAGGAACTAGTAGAAGATGTACAGGAAGATCTGCAGATAAAGTTGTTTTAAGAGTTCCACCTGGTACTCAAGTTGTAGATGAAGAGACTGGTGAAGTTCTTATGGATCTACTAGAAGAGGGTGAACCTATGTTATTTCTTGAAGGTGGAAAAGGTGGTATGGGAAATTACCATTTTAAAAACTCAAGAAATCAAACACCAACTTATGCACAGCCTGGACTTGCAGGGATTGAAAAAGAGATAAGATTAGAGTTAAAACTTATTGCTGATGTAGGTCTTGTTGGTTATCCAAATGTTGGTAAATCAACATTGATCTCAACAATATCAAATGCTAGACCACAAGTAGCAAATTATGAGTTTACAACTTTAACTCCAAAGTTGGGTGTGGTTGAAGTTGGAGAATACAACTCATTTGTAGCTGCTGATATTCCAGGTATCATTGAAGGTGCATCGGATGGTAGAGGTTTAGGTATTGAGTTCTTAAAACATATTGAAAGAACAAAAACACTTTTATATATGATTGATGTTTCAAACTATAGAGAGATGCTAGAGCAATATACAGTATTAAAAGAGGAAGTTAAAAAGTTCTCTCCTGAGTTAGCATCAAGAAAATTTGCAATTGCATTAACAAAAATTGATGCAGTTAGTCCAGAAGAGATTCTTGAAAAAACTGAGCAATTTATAAAAGATATAGGACTTGAAGAGAGTTCTCAAAATAGTTTCTCTTTTGATAAAGATAAAAAATATTTCTTGCAAGATTTAACATATACTAAATATGATGAAAATTTACCATATTTTGTACTACCAATATCTTCAGCTACACATGATAATATAAATGGTATCAAGTATTCACTTTATGATTTAATAAGTATGGAAAAATGCAACGATTAGTATTAAAAGTAGGGAGTGCTGTATTAACACAAGATGGGAAAATTGCACATAGACGATTAGATAATTTAGTAGAATTTATATCTCAACTAAAAGAAAAATATGATGTTATTTTAATAAGTTCTGGAGCAGTTGCTGCTGGATATACTGTTTTAAAATTAGATAAAAGTATTATTGCAAATAAACAAGCACTAGCGTCAATCGGTCAACCACATCTACTGCACACATATCAAAATGAATTTTCTAAATATGATATAAATTGTTCACAAGTTTTACTTGAAGCATCAATATTTTCAGATAAGGTTAGACTTGAACATGCAAGAGATGCAATCGATGTTTTACTTGAAAATAATGTTGTACCAATCTTAAATGAAAATGATGTTACAGCAACTGAAGAACTTGTATTTGGTGATAACGATCAATTATCTGCTTATGTTAGCTATTATTTTAATGCTGATCTATTAGCTATTTTAACCGATATTGATGGGTACTATGATAATAATCCACATACAAATAAAGATGCAAAACTTCAAAAAGTTATTACTAAAATAGAAGATGATATGGTAAGTGCAAAACATAGTGCTAATAGTGAATTTGCAACAGGTGGAATTGTAACAAAACTAAAAGCAGCTGATTTTTTAATGAAAAACAACAAAGATATGTTTTTAACAAGTGGTTTTGATTTAAGATATGCAAAAGATTATCTATTAAAATCACAACACACTTTAGGGACAATATTTAAAGGTAAATAATATGACAGATTCTAATAAAAGAATAATTTTTATGGGTACACCTGATTATGCAACAATAATATTTGAGAAATTATTAGAAGAAAACTATAATATAGTTGCACTTTTTACACAACCAGACAAGCCTGTAGGTAGAACACAAGAGTTAACACCACCACATATTAAAAAATTTGCTTTAGAGAATGGATTAAGTTTACCAATATATCAACCAAATTCATTAAAAGAAAAAGCTGTTATTTTAAATATAAAAGAGTTAAATCCAGATATAATAATTGTAGCTGCATATGGACAGATATTACCAAAAGATATACTTGATATAGCACCATGTATTAATCTACATGCTTCTTTGTTACCTTTATACAGAGGAGCAAGTCCAATTCAACAATCATTACTAAATGATGATAAATATACAGGTGTAACTGCTATGTTTATGGATGTTGGACTAGATAGTGGTGATATATTGGGATTAAAATATCTGCAAATAAAACCTAATATGGTAGTTTCTGAACTATTTGATGAGTTATCGCAAGTTGCATCATCATTAACAATAGAGTTATTAGAAAACTATAGTGATATTATCCCTAAAAAACAAAATTTATCTTTAGTATCACATTGTGGAAAAGTGAAAAAAACAGATGGATTAGTTGATTTTACAGATGCGAAAATATTTTATAATAAATATAGAGCATATAAATCTTGGCCAGATATATATTTAGAGTCTAAACTAAAAATTAAAGAGTGTAATATAGTTGATAATAATTCTATTAATAAACCAGGTGAGATATTAGAGATAAATAAAAATAGTATTATTGTAGGTTGTTTAAAAGGAAAAATAGAGATAATAGATGTTCAGCCTGCATCTAAAAAGCAGATGAATATTGTTGATTATATTAGAGGAAAGAGATTAGAAGTTGCAGATTGTTTATCTTGATAAAGTAGATTCAACACATAAATATTTAAAAAACTATATAGATAAAAACAGCTATCAAAATCCTATAGCAATAGTAACTAAAAATCAAACGAATGGTATAGGTAGCAGAGATAATGGGTGGGATGGTAAGTTAGGTAATCTATTTTTCTCATTTGTAATTCATAGAACTCTTTTACCTAATGACCTTCCAATACAATCATCATCAATCTATTTTAGTTATATATTAAAAGATATTTTAGAAGATTGTGGTTCAAAAGTATGGCTAAAGTGGCCAAATGATTTTTATATTAAAGATAAAAAAATAGGTGGTACAATA
>JAYEOQ010000175.1:0-2103 GCA_034723215.1 Campylobacterota bacterium
GTTATATTTGTAACTATTTTTTATTAGATATTACTCTTATAGCCATCATAATAAAAATAACTTCAAAGATTGCACTTAAAATAAAAGCATAATAGTAAAATTGACTAATACTATTACTTTGAAATGCTAAAGTAGCAACGGCAATTAGTAGTGTAAGTGGCATAGAGTGTGATAATGCTAACAGTGATGAGTTTTTAAATCCTATATCTTTTACAAATAACATTGAACTTAAAAATCTGATTAAAACCATCCCAAAGGTAATTAATAGTGCAGTTGATACTAAATTTGGTAAAAACAGTGATTTTAACTCAAATGATGTCCCTATCCATACAAAAAATATAGGTACTAACCAACCAAAACCAAAATGTTCAAGTTTATGTGGTAACCCTTTGTTATGATTAAAAAAAGTAGCTATAAATACACCAGCAATAAAAGCGCCAAGAGCAACTTCTAAATGTAGATATAACATAACTGCAACCATTAAGAAAAATATCCCCATAGATACCCTTATATCTTGCTCTTGATTATCATCTTTTGGCATAAGATATGTTTTAAATTCCGGATACCACCAGATAAGATTATGGAAAAGATGATAGAAAACAATCATTGCAAGAAATACAAGGTTTAACTCCAATAGTGTTCCATAAAAAGTACTAGTGATACCAAACTCTAAAGCAGCACTTACAGCAGTAAGGACAACAATAGATATAATCTCACCAATAAGCCCTACTGTTATAGCTAGGTTTAGCCACTCCACATCACCATATTGTTTTTTCAATACAGCTAAAAGCCCAATTGATATTAAAGGTAATGTTACAATAAATATTTTTGAAAGGTCAAAAGCAAATGTAAATAAAATAGAAAAAACATATAGTAATAGAGAATAAATCAACCCTTTTTTTAAAAGTTTTGGTGAAATTTTTAGAAGTTTTTTAAGGTCAACCTCTAGTCCTGCTAAAAACATAAGATATAAAAATCCAAGCTCTGCTACAAGTGTAAATATATGATTCTCTTGAATAATACTTAGAGAAACTGCAAGTGAACCTAAAAATATCTCAATAGGAATAGTTGGTATTTTTATAAGTTTTGATAGCAATGGTGATGATAATATTATCAATGATAATGTTACAATAATTGATATTTCATTACTCATAGTTTATATTTTAACCTTCACAATTTTTAGCAATATTAAGCCCAAGTTTTTCGATATCTTCAATCTCTGATGAACTGTTTTTACCTGTAGTAGTAAGGTAGTTTCCTATTACTATAGAGTTTGCTCCATGTTTAAATATCTCATATTGATTCTCTTTAAACATCAACTCTCTACCACCTGCTACCATTATTTTATGTGCATTTGGAATCATTTTTTTTGCTAATTCTATAAGTTCAAATGCTTCATCTTTAGATATAGAATTTTCTACAAAAGGTAGTGCTTCATTTGGATGAAAAAAGTTTAGTGGTACTGTTTTTGGATTTAGTGATGCGATTGATTCTAACATAGAGATTCTATCATCTTGTGTTTCACCCAGTCCAAAGATACCACCACAAACAAGATTTAATCCTGCTTCTTTTACATTTAGACAAGTTTGATATCTCTCATCCCAATCATGGGTAGTACAAATATTTTGATAATATTCTCTTGAACTCTCTAAGTTGTGGTTATAGTTTGCAACACCTGCTTCTTTTAGCTCTTTAAGTTGTTCTAATGTAGCTGTTCCATTACAGGCAATAAGTGTCAAGCCCAACTTCTCTTTATTTACTGCTCTTGCTGCTTCACATACAAATTTTAGTCTATCTTGGGTTAACCCTTTTCCAGCAGTTACAAGGCAAAAACCTATCGCTTTGTTTTTTCTGGCAGTAATAGCCTCTTTTACAATATCTTCTATTTGTTTTGTTTTATATCTTTGTATATCTGCTTTGTATTTTACACTTTGTGTACAGAATTTGCAATCTTCATTACAAGTTCCACTTTCAATATTGCATATTGCACAAAGGTAAATTTTCTCTGGTGTATTGTTCATCTATTTTGTTTGCCTTGCTTCTCTTTTATATTGCGTTGTTTTAGTTTGCCACTGTTTATCAGATGGTTTTTTAAAATTATAT
>JAYEOQ010000176.1:0-10636 GCA_034723215.1 Campylobacterota bacterium
CTCACATTCCATTTTCATCCTTTGTATATCTAATTAATGTTTAATTATACCATTTATTGATATATTTATAGCTTGTAATTGATTTATTTAGTAAATCTGTATTGTTATATAATAGTTAAATATTTATATCTTATACTTTTAAACCTAAAAGTTATTTTTTCTTTTTTTCCATAAAAATAAAGTATAAAGATATATTAGAATTGGTATAATTATAAAAAACAATACAGATAGCTCTGTATATTCAATCAAAACATCTCTTACTTGAAACAGTATAATCATAGTAAATAGTGAAACTATAATGATTCTGGTTTTATTATTATATTTATTGTTCATTTTTCTTCCTTACAAAATAAACATCGAGCTTTTTAGAATCTCTTTGGTTACCTCTTCTGGTGTCATATCTAAAATATTTATTGAGTTTTCTAAGTGAAAAATTATTTTTCCTAGTGTCATTTTATAAGAGTTGTTTGATACATCAAAAAGGCTCTCTTTTTTGTTTTTAATATATAACAAATCTTTTATACCAGCATAATCAATATATCCATTTTTATTATATTGATTTAGTAATTCAATTTGCCAGTTTTGTTGCCATGTGTAAAACAGATATTTACCATCTTTACCTTTTGCATTTGCTATTTTCCATTGTAATATCTGGAGGTTTTTATATCCATTTTGTAATTTTTTTAAATCATACTCATAACTTATAAATTTATGCTTTTTTTTCATTAGATATATATCATATATCAATTTATATAACCCTACAATCAGATAATCACTTCTATACTTAACATCTACATTTATATCAAATGCATAATTAAGATAGTCAACATAATTTATAAGTTTTTTATTATGAGAATTTGTAAATATTATATTTTTGGATAATTTAATATCATTTACATATTGTAATGAAAATTGTTTATTATAAGCACTAGGATTACGCTTATCAAGTTTTCTTTTGTACTCTAAAATTAGTTTAACAATAGCCTCATAATCTTTTTGGATATATGAGCTATCATCTGTTTGAAATATTTTTTTTACACCACTTTTACTTGCTGTACAACCACTAAATAATAAAAGAATAACTAGTAATATATATCTCATAACAGATTCTAATATAATAGATATAAAACCATTATAAAATATATATCAAATTTAAGATTATTCCTCTTCACCATGCTCTAAATAAGCAATAGTTCGTAGATGTTTTCTGTACTCATCAACATCAAAATCTTTCATATCAGATACACCATCTTCAATTGCACTATTAGCAACAGCGGAAGCCACCCAAATTAAAACCTCTTTATTAAAAGGTTTAGGTATTATATGGTCTTTTCCATACTCTAAACTTTGATCATTATATGCAGCTTTTACATAGTATGGGATAGGTTGTTTTGCAAGTTGTGCAAGTGCAACAGCAGCTGACATTTTCATATTTTCTGTTATCTTTTTAGCTTGCACATCTAATGCACCTCTAAAAATAAAAGGAAATCCCAATACATTGTTTACTTGATTTGGATAGTCACTTCTACCAGTTCCTATAATTGCATCACCTCTTACTTCCATAATCTCTTCAGGTAATATTTCTGGAGTAGGGTTTGCAAGTACAAGAATAATAGGATCTTTTGCCATAGATGCTATCATCTCTTTTGATACTATCCCAGCACTACTTAATCCCAAAAGCATATCTGCATCTATTAATGCATCAGTAATATTATCACTTGATGTTTCTATTATAAATTCTTGTTTATACTTATTTAGATTATCTCTTCTTGTATTAATAACACCCTTGCTATCACACATTATAATATTTTTTGCACCAAGTGCTTTATACATTTTTGCACAAGTCATAGCAGATGCTCCAGCTCCACTAATTACTATTTTCATAGTAGCTAAATCTTTATTTGATAATTCAACAGCATTTATAAGTGCAGCAGTCGTAATAATAGCAGTTCCATGTTGATCATCATGCATTACAGGTATATCTACCCTTTTTTGTAATTCTCTTTCAATTTCAAAACATTTTGGTGCTTTAATATCTTCAAGGTTTATACCACCAAAACTTGGACTTATTGCCGCACAAATATCAATTATTTTTTGGGGATCATGTTCATCAAGTTCTATATCAACTCCATCTACATTTGCAAATTTCTTAAATAATACAACTTTACCTTCCATAACTGGCTTTGAAGCAATTGCCCCTATATCTCCTAGTCCTAAAACAGCAGTACCGTCAGATATTACAGCTACAGTATTTCCTTTTGCTGTATATTTATAAGCTAATGATGGATCTTTTTCAATCTCTTTACATGGAAGAGCCACACCTGGAGTATATGCGATTGATAAGTCTTTTTGTGTATCACATTTTTTAGTTATGTCTGTACCGATTTTACCACCTAAATGGTAATCTAATATCTCATTATCTGTAAGTTTCATTGGTTACATCCTAAATTTTTTAGGAATTATAACCAAAAAATCATAAATAAAAGTTATTTACGATAATTATTTTGTATCTTGTGTTGGTATCTCTTGATTTGCTTTTAATTCAGCAATTTTTGAATCAATAAGTTCAAGTGTTTTAGCTTGTGTTTCATAAGATATATCAGGAAGCTCACCGCCCCACATCTCTTGGGCTTCATCAAAACCTTTTACAATACCCTCTCTCCCTTTTTCTAGGATAGATATATCATCACCTGAGAAAGAAAATACAAAATCAGCAACCCTCTGTGAAGTTTGTGCTACTCCAAAAAAACCATCATCTCCAATAAGATCTGTTGCTTCTTCAATAGAAAGTTCAGTTATTGGTTTACCTTCATATCCAGTATTTGATAAGTTAAAATCATCTGCTGTATTGCCTCCAGATAAGAAGCTAAGTATATTTTTTTGTGCATCTGTATTGTTTTTAATTTGATCAGCACTATCCATAGCAAATAATACAATTTGTGCATTCATAGAGATAGAAACTTCAACTGCTGATTTATTTATCTGTTCCTCAACTGACAACTCCCCTGTAGTTTCAGTCTCACCTTTTCCTAATTTTTCACCATCTTTATGCATCATCGCATTCTTTAATGCATTTTCATTTGCATTTATATAACCTGTACTATTTACTTGCATATCATACTCCTCATATTTATATACTCTAATTGTACATCAAATAAAATAAAGTTAATATTAAGAAAAGGATATAGTTTTATAGAAATAAAAAAACCCTAATTAAAGGGCTAATTTTATTCTTATATCTTTTTAATATTATTAAACATTA
Organism: Campylobacterota bacterium; assembly: GCA_034723215.1. GTDB lineage: Bacteria > Campylobacterota > Campylobacteria > Campylobacterales > Arcobacteraceae > JAIOSF01. The sequence continues at coordinate 3,263 of JAYEOQ010000176.1, forward strand.
AATCTAAAGTGCATTACATCACCATCTTGAACAATATAATCTTTACCTTCAAGTTTTAGTTTACCAGCCTCTTTACACTTTGCCTCACCACCTAAAGATACAAAATCATCATAAGCTATAACTTCAGCTTTTATGAAACCTTTTTCAAAGTCATTATGGATAACAGCTGCTGCTTTTGGTGCTGTACAACCTTTTGGTATAGTCCAAGCTCTAACTTCTACTTTACCAGCAGTAAAATAACTTTGAAGTCCAAGTTTATCAAATGCTTTATGGATAATTTTTTCAAGTCCAGATTCTTCAACACCTAAATCATTTAACATCTCTAAAGCTTCATCATCTTCCATACCGATTAATTCTTCTTCAATTTTAGCACAAAGCATAATTAAATCAGCACCAACAGAATCAGCATGGTTTTGAAGTTTTTCAACATACTCATTTCCATCAACTAAACTATCTTCATCTACATTTGCACCATAAATAATATCTTTGTTTGATAAAAACCTTAACTCTTTATCTAACTCTTCAAAGTCTTCACTATCTCTGTCTTCAAAAGTTTTTACAGGGTGTAAAGCATCAAGATGCTCAGATAAGGCTTTAGCCATCTCTAATTTGGCAGCAGCTTTTTTATCAAATTTAGCTTCTTTTTTAAGTCTATCTACTTTCTTATCAAGCTGAGTAATATCAGCATAGATAAGTTCAGTTTCAATTATCTCTACATCTCTAATAGGGTCAATTCCACCCTCTACATGTACTACATTTGGATCTTCGAAACATCTTACCATATGTAAAATAACTTCAACTTCTCTAATATTTGATAAAAATTGATTTCCAAGACCTTCACCTTTTGAAGCACCTTTTACTAAACCAGCAATATCAACAAAGTCAATTGTAGAATGTTGAATTTTTTCTGGATCTACTATTGCAGCTAACTCATCAAGTCTTTTATCAGGAACTGGAACAATAGCTTTGTTTGGTTCAATTGTACAAAACGGATAGTTTTGAGCCTCTGCATTTTGTGCTTTTGTTAAAGCATTAAAAGTTGTTGATTTACCTATATTTGGAAGTCCTACTATACCTACACCTAATCCCATTTAATATTCCTTTTATTTATCTCTTAATCTTATATATTCGCGATTATACACAAAATATTGTTAATAATTAATCAAATGGTTTTCTTGAATTTTAAAAGTAATTATCTGATATAATTTATTATAAAATATCCAAAGGGATAAAATGAAACAGTTATATATAATAAGACATGCAAAGTCAAGTTGGAAAAATCTTTCTTTAGATGATTTTGATAGAGGATTAAATAAAAGAGGTATTTTAAATGCACCTTTTATGGGTTTGAAGTTAAAAGAAGCAGGTGTATTACCTGATATAATTATATCAAGTCCAGCCCTTAGAGCAAAAACAACAGCTAAAGTTATTGCTAAAAAAACTAAATATAAAAAAGATATAATATTTGATAAAAATATTTATGAATCAACAGTCAATAATCTTCATAAAATAGTTACTTCAATTGATGATAAAAATAATATTGCTTTTTTATTTGGTCACAACCCTACTTTAAATATGCTTGTTGAGGATTATATTGATTTTTATGACAATATACCAACTTGTGGTATAGTTAAAATTGAATTTAATTGTAATAGTTGGAAAGAGATAAATGGATCAAATGCAACCTTTATCTCATTTGATTACCCAAAAAGAGATAAGTAGTGATTAAAAACTCCACTTACTTTCAAAACTAAAAAATTTATCAACTCTTTTTGAACCATATTCACTTAACTCTTTTCCGTAATTATCCCCTATTGAGATATCTAAATCAATATTATTCTTAAAACTGTATGTTACCCCTAATATGTTTTGATAAGAGTGGTCATCTATATTTAAACTATTTTTAAAATATACACTAGAGTACAATATATCAAAAGGCTCTTTTTGAGAAAATTTATTTAAAAAGTATCTATTATCCCAAAATGGTTCTGTTTGATTTAAAATCTCATTTTGATAAAAATACTCACTTGTAATTGTTAAATCTGAAATGGTTAAATATTTTATACCAATTAAATATGAATATAACCCATCACTGTCTCGTACAGCTTCACCGTGCAGTTCAAAGTTTGTTTCTAAGTTTGTAGAAAAATCTATACCTAGTTTATTTGCTAACTTACCACTGTATAGATATGCAATATCTATATCTGTATCAAAATATAAAAAGTAACTTTTAAGTGCAATATTATTGGAAGCTTTATCATAAAAATCATCATTTTGATTTTGTGAAGTTGGAAAATATATCAAATCAAAAGCAAAGTTCTTTAAATTAAAATTTTTAAAAACTTTATTATATTTATATCCTAAAAGTTCATATCCCTCTTTAGTTAGTTCTGGATTGTTTGGATCTTTTTTTCTATCTATAAAAGCTATGGGATTAAAAAAATATCCTTTACCCCACTTAGATGATATTTTCCCTATATTTATACGATGGTTTTCATTATGCTTATAGTTTAAATAGAGTTGGTTTACAGTTCTACTATTATCTTCAATATGATCAATATTTTGATAATTAATCATAAATTCACTATTAAAAGTAAACTTCTCTTTAAAATATTTAAAATCAACCATCGCTTCACCAATATAACTATTGCTATTTGGCTGGTTATTAAGGTTTAAATATTTATACTCACCTTTTAAATATCCACTATACTCATAATTTTTTACATCTATAGTATCAAGTTCATCTATATCAAAAGAGTAATCATCTCCAAAAAGAATAGTTGGAACAATCAATGAAATTAATAAAACCTTAATACTATTTAATATCATTCTATCTTCTTAAATCTGCTGATTTTCCCAAATTATCCAAAGTAAAAGCTTCATCCTTAAACTCTTTAGGTGTAATTTTTCCATAAACCATAATTGATTTATAACCTTTGTACAATGGTGAATCAGTTTCAATAACAGCTGGTCTTACAATCCCATTTCCAAAATCTTTCAAATCTTTATAATACAGAGTTTTTATCAACATATCTGTAGAGCTGTAACAATCAATTTTAGTAGGTGTAACTGTCTTTTTATCAATAGTCATCTCTAACCTATCATACGCTACATTTTCATTTTTTGCTGTAACTATAAGATTATAAAATTCACCTTCATCTTTTTGAGATTTTATTTCATATTCTGTTGAAAAATCAAGTCTCATAATATCACTATTATTAAAAACTCCACCAACTACACTCTGCATTGATGTTACACGAATAGCACGACCAACTTCAGGAAGATATAACCACATATTATCCCCAAGTCTTAAAGTTGCCCGCCCTTTTTCAGACTCCGGCTTTAAAAAAAGTGCCACCATCTTATCTGAATCTTTTTTTGCTTGATACATTAAAAACTCTTTTTTAGTACCATCGGGTTCTATATTTATAAGTTTTTTATAACTCTCTGAACTTCCTGGACTAAGTTTTTTATCAACTTGAACCAGTAAATTATCTGCAAAAATTAAAGATGTAAAAGCAACTATTAAAATTAATTTTTTAATCATCTTCTTCCCCCTCCTGATCCACCACCTGATCCACTTCCATATCCACTACCCATACCACTTCTATCTCTTAATTGTTGTTTAGTTTGCTGCTTTTTTTGCTGTTGTGTCATACTAGCATTACCTTTACCTCTTGAGTATTTAACTCTCTCTTCGGGCGTTAAGTATTTCATTTTTTCTTGAAAAGCTTCTCTAAAAGCTTCTCGTTCTTGGGCTGAAACTGTACCTCTTAAATTTGACATCTCTTCTAGACTCATATTTGTATAATCAACTGCAAAAAGTGATGTAACAAACACAGTTGAGATTAATAATTTTTTATGAATTGATCTATTTAAATATCTCATTATTTGTTACCTCTATTTAATCTATTTTGCTGCATTCTTTCATTTTGCCCTTGTATCAATTCACTTTGTGTTATTTTACCATCACCATTTATATCCATATCTGAAAATTTAGGAGCATATGGAGCCTTTCTCATAGCCCTACCCTCTTGGGATCTTGTAGACATATTTTCACCTTGAGTAACATAAAATTCATTCTCAGTTATAAACCCATCTCTATTTTTATCAAAAGTTGAAAAAGGTGTAGGATTTCCATTTGATGAGTAGCCTCTACCTTGCATACCCTGACCCATCAATTGACCTGCATTTTTACCTTTCATACCTTGACCGTAACCTCTAGTTTCTCTTTGAACTATGTTTTGCTGCATATTTTGATAAAGATTTCTAAACTCTTCTCTATTTATATTACCATCACTGTTTTTATCATACTTCTGAAACATCTGATAACCTTGATTATCCGCTCTACCTTGATTTTTAATAGATACCATCTCTCTTTGTCTAATTGTATGAAAAGTATCATACTCTTTAAAAGTAACTTTTCCATCACTGTTTTTATCTACACCATCAAAATGTGGAGCAGTAGAAACACCTTTTAAAGCTTTCCCCTCTTTCATCTTTTTTTCCATCTTAACAGCTTGATCATTATAAAACTCTTCAGATGTTAAAATACCATCATTGTTTTTATCTGCACTGCTAAACTTTTGTTGTGCTGTTGGTACTGCAAATGCAACACCACTTATTAAACTTACTAATATTAAACTTTTTGTTAAATTTCTCATTTTGACTCCTTTATTAGTCTTATTATTAAAAGTTTAAACAAAAATTGTTAACATACTGTTAACAACCATTATTTTAGTTTGATCTTAAAGCTTCAACTGGGTCTAATTTAGATGCTTTTATAGCTGGACTTATTGAAGCAATAAGTGATATAAATATAACTATCACACTCACACTTACAACCTGCATCATAGATAATGTAGGATTTAGTATCAAATCACTTTGCTTACCAAAACTATAACTTATCCCAGCCATATCAAGCCCAAACACTATAAGCAGAGAGACAACACTTCCCACAATAGCTCCAAATATCCCTAACATCAAACCTTCTGCTAAAAATAATTTAATTATAGTTTTAGGAGGAGTCCCCATAGCTGCAATTGTACCTATCTCTTTTATCCTCTCATAAACACTCATAATCATTACATTTAAAATTGAAATAAGAACTATAGATATAAGTATAACCTGTATAGATATATTCATAATATCAATCATTTTAATCACATTATAAAATGGACTTAATTTTGTCCAAGGGTGTATTTCAAAAGCTGGTTTACCCATCTTGTTTTCTTTATCCATTATAGGTTTTAAACTTTGCATCGCTTTTTCTAACATTGAAACATCTTTAAGTCTTACAACTATCTCACTTACTTCAACACCTTTTATCCTAAGTACTTTTTTTGCATCAGCTGTATGGATATAACCATCTCTACCGCCTGGTCCGCTTATCTGTTGTGATACTCCAACTATTTTTAAGTTTATACCGTTTACACTTCCATTTTTATTATTAGCTACTAAAACTACAGGATCACCTACTTTTAGCTTCATCCCTTTAGCTAAAAGTTCAGGTATGATTATCTCACCTTTTTTTAACTCGCCGTTAAAATCATTGAACCTTTTTGCTAAATCAGGTAAAGTTTTAAACTCATCTTTTGGATTTACTGCATTTAATCTTATATTTGTAGTACTGACAAAATTTGAAAGCATTGACCCAAATTTTATACGATAAGAGTAACTTTCCACATAAGGGTTATTTTTTAGCTCCTCCTCAATCATCTCTAAAGCTTTTGCATTTAAATTTTTATCTAAAGGTAGATTATCTAATGATGCGACATACCCTTTTTTATGAATTTGTAAGTGACCCATCATACTATCTGTAATTTGACCAACCATATAACCTTTAAAACTACCTGCCATAGCAGTATAAACTAAAACAAATACAACTCCAAGTGTTATAAGTGAAGCCGTAAGCAATGTTCTTCTATGATTTCTTTTTAAATTTCTATATGAGATTTTAATTATATTGAATTGATTATTCATCTTAAGCAACCTTTTTATCTTCAGTTATTACACCATCGACTAGTGTAATAAGTCTATCAACATTTGACACAATTTTTTCATCATGAGTTGCAAATACAAAAGTTGTATTGTGCTCTTTTTGTATTTTTTTCATCAACTCTATAATTTTATGTGCTGTTTGACTATCAAGATTTGCTGTTGGTTCATCTGCAAAAACTATCTTTGGATTTGTTACTAAAGCTCGAGCAATTGCAACCCTTTGCATCTGTCCACCTGATATTTTATCAGGTGTTTTATCTTTTTGCTCAAGCATCCCAACCTCTTCTAAAAGATTTAAAATTCTTTCTTTTCTTGTTTGTTCATCAAGATTTTGTATCATAATTAATGGATACTCTATATTCTCATAAACAGTTAAAACGGGTATAAGATTAAAACTTTGAAAAATAAAACCAATATGTTCACCTCTAAAATTAGCTAAAGTGGTATTGTCCATTTTAGTTATATCTTCATTCTCAATATTTAAATTTCCAGATGTTGGTCTATCTAAACACCCTAACATATTTAAAACAGTAGATTTACCACTACCACTTGGACCAATTAAAGATATAAATTCACCTTCATTTATTTCAAGTGAAAAATCTTTTATAACCTCTAAAGATATTTCACCTGTCTTATATACTTTTTTTAGATTAATTGCATTTATCATTGATAACCCTTTCAGTAAAACTTTAATATAAAATTGTAGTAAAATTGTGTTAATAAAGTATAAATATAAAATTTAACCATTAAAAAAGCCCCATCTTTACGATGAGGCTTTTTTAATATCTAAATATTTGTAGTTTGCTGTTAATACAAGGCAAAGGCTATAAAATTAGCATATATGCTATTTTATAGTCTTTAACAAAGTAGTAACTGTGAAATACAATTATTTTACCATATCTTCTAACTCTTCTTTAGTAACCTTATTGAAGTTTAAGTACTTATAAACTTCATCAGTCATCTCAGGAGTAATTTTATTAGAAACGATTTCTAAGTACTCAGCAGCAGTTGGTAATGCACCTTTAAGAGCAACAACAGCAGCTAACTCAGCAGAACCAAGATAAACTTGAGAACCTTTTCCTAGTCTATTGTCAAAGTTTCTTGTAGATGTTGAGAATACAAATGCATTTTGTGCAACTGCAGCTTGGTTACCCATACATAAAGAACAACCAGGGATCTCAGTTCTAGCTCCTGCCATACCAAATACACTATAGTAACCCTCTTCAGTAAGAGTTTTCTCATCCATTTTAGTTGGAGGACAAATCCATAGTTTATTTTTAACTGCACCTTCACCTCTTAAGATCTCACCAGCAGCTCTAAATAAACCAATGTTAGTCATACAAGAACCAACAAATACTTCATCAATTTCAGTTC
>JAYEOQ010000177.1:0-2074 GCA_034723215.1 Campylobacterota bacterium
TGATAAATATGGGAGTTGAGGGTTTTTTACAAAAACCACTATCTTTTGAGCAAGTATCAGAGGCATTAAAAGAAGTTTGTGCAACACTTGAAGAGATAAATATAATATCTATTGCAAGTGGTTATAAATACAATAAACTACTACATCAATTAACATACAACAATGATATAATAGATATCACTATAAATGAACAGCGATTTATAGAGTTTTTTATTGAAAATAACAATATACCATCTTGTCAAAAAGATATATTTAACTATATCTTTTATGATGAACCTCACAAAATTTTTACAGCTGATTCTATAAAAGGTTTAATAAAAAGACTTAGAAAAAAAGTTTCTGATGACTTTGTTATCAATACTAGAACGGCTGGCTATAGTTTAAATATCAACTAATTTTCATCATAATTATATAAATCCAAAAAGTTTTTCATCTTTTTAATCCAATGACACGGTAGTGACACCGAAGCTTGGTACAATAGTTGAAATAACAATGATTGAAGCAGAAGGATTTAAACCATGAATATGAAATTAAAATTTTTTACACTATTTATAATTTTAGCTATAGTTACTACTATTTTTATAAACAAATATCACCAAAATAATCAGCAAGAGAGATTACAGCAAGCAACAAAAACTTACACAAGAACTTATGATACAGCCTATGAAACTAAACATCAACTATCAAAAGTCCTATTTTCAGGATTGCAAAAGATGGGAAAATTACCACAAAGGTTAGACGCACTACAAACAGCAACAAAAGAGCAAAAAGACAAAATAAGAGAAGAGATGTATGAAGATCTAAAGTTTAGATTTAGTAAATTAAAACATATGGGTATGAGCCAACTTCATATCCATCTACCAAACAACGAAAGCTTTTTAAGGATGCATAAGCCAGACAAATACGGAGATAATCTAACTACTATTAGACCATCGGTTGCACTAACAAATCAAAATTATAAAGCTTATGATGGCATAGAGGTGGGAAAAGTAAATAGTGGGCTTCGTTTTGTTTATCCAATATTTTATAAAAATATGCATGTGGGGAGTATGGAAATATCCTATCAAATCAGTGAGCTTACAGCTTCTATTATGCGACAATATTATGTATTGAGTAATTTTTTTATTAAAGAAGATCCTATCAAAGTAAAACAGTTTAAAGGAATGACAAATAGCTATTATAAACCATCGCATCACAAAGGGTACTACTACGACAAAAGGGTACTCAAAGAGTTAAAAAAAGTATCAAGAAAAGATATGAAAAAGCTCAAACCTGAACAAAATACTATTCATAAGATAAGAGAGATGGGACAAAAAGATACACCATCATCATTATACCATAAAAGTACACATTTTATATTTACTATTATCCCTATTGTAAATAAAATTACAAAGAAAAATATAGGTTTTTTAACTATAAGAAGTAAAGCAAATTTTTCTACAAATCAAATTTATTTTACTTATGCTTTGAGTATTGGATTTTTGGCTCTTGCGATATACCTACTATATGGTATTGTGAGTAAAAAAGATGAGTTGGAACAAATTATTCAGGAAAAAACACAACAGTTAAGTGATATAAATAAAAATCTTGAACAAAGAATAGATGAAGAAGTTGAAAAAAATAGACTTCAAAATCAACAAATGCAACAACAATCCCGCCTAGCCCAAATGGGAGAGATGATAAGCATGATAGCCCATCAGTGGCGACAACCATTAAATGCAATAAGCCTAACATCTTCAAATCTAAAGTTTAAATGTATGATGGATGACTATGATAAAGATATATTTGAAAAAGAGATAGATTTAATAGATGAATATTCACAGCATCTCTCAAAAACTATAGATGACTTTAGAGGATTTTTTAAAGAAAATAAAGAGAAAGAGGAAACATCTTTAAAAGATATAGTAAATAGTACACTAGATATTGTAAAAACTTCTGTTGAAACTCAAGGTATCACTATCAATACAGATTTACAATGTGATGAGAAGTTTGAAACATATCCAAATGAGATAAAACAAGTAGTTTTAAATCTAATAAAAAATGCAGATGATGTTTTACTGGAAAATGAGATAAA
>JAYEOQ010000178.1:0-10534 GCA_034723215.1 Campylobacterota bacterium
ATAATATTTTTAATCAACCAATAAAACTTATAGAGGTAGAACATAAATCTTTAGAATTTGAATGGAAATATATATCTTTAAAAAAAGAGCTTTATGGCTTGGCTGTAAATTCATTAAATGATAAAAATAGATTAGAGGATAACTCATATATTTTAGAGTTTATGGATAGTGTGTTTAAATTTTCTTTAGAAAACAATGTAAGTGATATACATATTGAGGTGTTGAATAAAAGTGTTATTTTGCGGTTTAGAATTGATGGTGTTTTAAATCAGTTTTTTAGATTTAGTAATAAATTATATCCAGTAATAAGTTCATATTTAAAGTATTTAGCATCTTTGGATATATCACAAAAAAGGTTACCATTAAATGGACGGTTTACAAAAGAGATAAATGGATTGCAAATAGATTTTAGACTATCTACTATACCTACTATTTATGGTGAGTCTATCGTTATAAGAGTGTTGGACAATAATAATATAAAATCTAATTTAGAAGATATAGAGTTTGATATAGATACTTTAAATAGTATTAAAAAAACTCTTCAATTAACACAAGGGATGATTTTAGTAACGGGACCTACAGGAAGTGGTAAAACAACTACATTATACTCAATGTTAAATTATCTTAACAGTAAAGAGAAGAAAATCATTACAATTGAAGATCCTGTTGAGTATAAACTTGATGGTGTAATACAAATCAATATAAATAATGATATAGATTTAGATTATAAAACGATTCTAAAAAATATTTTAAGGCAAGATCCTGATATTTTGATGATAGGGGAGATACGAGATAAGGAGTCATTACAAATAGCGATGCAGGCATCATTAACGGGACACTTGGTTATATCTACACTACATACAAATAGTGCAATTGAAACTATTACTAGACTTATGGATTTGGAAGCTCCTACATATTTAATAGCTACAACAATAAAGATGATACTTTCTCAAAGGCTTTTAAGAGTTTTATGTAAAAAGTGTAAAAGTTTTGATGAAGTAACAAACAGTTATCAAAATATAGGGTGTGTGGAGTGTAATTTAACAGGTTACCAAAATAGAAAAGTGGTAACAGAGATAGTTGAATTTGATGAGAGTATAAAAAGGATGATATCAAATAATAGTTCAGTTTTAGAAATATTGGAAAAATTAAAAAAAGATGATTTTAAAACTATGCAAGATAATGGTATGAAGATGGTAGAAAATGGTACCACCACTTTAGGGGAATATTATAGTAAAATATAAAATCACTTATCAAGAGAACAATGAGATAAAAACTATTGTAATAGATGCAAAAAATAATATAGATCTAAAAACACACAGTCAATATCCAAATAATATTATAAATATAAAAAGTAGTAGATTTACAAATATAGATATGATAATATTTCAAAATAAAAGAAAGTTAGTGTTTGAATTATTTACGCAGCTAACTATAATGCTAGATGCTAACCTAACGCTAAGTCAATCTATTGAGTTAATGTTAAAATCAAAACAGAATATAGATATAAAAGATATTTTAATCTTGATTCAGGATTCTATAAATACTGGTAAACCTATAGAGAAAGTTTTAAAAGGTTATCAAAAATATTTAGGAGAGAGTTCTGTACTGTTTTTAAAATTAGGAATAGAAAATGGAAATATAAAAGAGTCTATCTCCTCTTTAGTAGAGTTGATGGATGAGGATAGAAAGAGTTATGAAAAGTTAAATGAGATTATCCGTTATCCATTGGTTTTAGTCGCATCTTTAATAGTAGCAATATCAATGATTTTTATATATGTGGTACCAAATTTTGAATATATATTTAAGATGTTGGAGGAGTTACCTTTGGCAACAAAGATATTACTATGGATTAAAGATACAGTAGAGAATTATTTTATATTTATTGTTTTATTCTTTATTGCTATGGGTTTTTCTATATATTTACTATACTTAAAATATAGGTATAGTTTTGATACTTTTATGATTAAAAATATCCCTGTAGTTAGTAAACTACTTCAGAGTTATATATTTTTTAGATTATTTTTATCTATGTCAATAATTGTAAAATCCAAATACCAATTTCAAATAGCAATAGAACATAGTAAAAGTATGATAGAAAATCTTTATATTAAAAAAGTAATGGATAATATTTTAACAAGTATAAAAAATGGTAATTCAATAGCAAAATCATTTGAAAACACTCTTTTGTTTGATAACTTAACAATCAGATTACTTTATACAGCAGAACAAACAAATAGTTATGATAAGGTTTTAAATAATATAACTACATACTATAAAAATAAGTTTAATAATAGTATAAAACTCTTTTCATCAATACTAGAGCCTACAATAATATTTATAATATCAATAGTAGTTTTATGGTTAGTTCTTGCTGTTATGTTACCTATGTGGGATTTAAGTAGTGCTATATCATAAAAATTGTATATAAAAAAAGGGACTTCAATTTGAAGTCCCTTTTCTAACTCTTGATACTCAAGAAGATAAAACTATCTTCTAGCGTATGCAGAATCTGTAAGATCGTGAGTGTTAACGATATATGGAACTAGTGCCATATGTCTTGCTCTTTTAATAGCATTTTCAACTTGCTCTTGGAATCTTTTAGATGTACCAGTAAGTCTTCTAGGCATAATTTTACCTCTTTCAGACATAGAGATTTTTAATAATTCTCCATTTTTGTAATCTATGTTTTCTAATTTCATTGCACTATATTTACAATATTTTTTTGCGAATTTTCTTCTTTCAGCCATGATATTTCCTTTTTATTATTTCTATAGTCTAAAACGGTATTTCGTCGTTGTCTATATCAATTGTAGGTATATTTTGCTCATAACCACCTTGTTGTGGTTGTTTTTGCATACCGCCTTGTTGTTGTTGTGCAGGTGCATTATAACTATTTTGTTGGTTATATTGTTGTTGAGGTGCTTGATTATAAGCTGGTTGCTGCTGTTGCTGTGGAGCATTATATCCACCACCAGCATTAGAAGCACCTTGCGAGTCAGCTTTAGAATCTAAAAATTTGAATTCAGAAACACTTAATGCATGTCTACTTCTATTTGTACCATCTTGAGCTTTCCATTGTTGAAAAACCAATCTACCCTCTAACATAACCTTAGAACCTTTTCGTACATACTGATTGAAAATCTCTCCACCTTTACCAAATATAGAAAAATCTAAAAAACAAACTTCCTCTTTTTGTTCTCCAGTTTGAGTCTTATATTTATGGCTAGTAGCAATTGAACCATTTGCAATAGCACTACCACTTGGTAGGTATTTAAGTTCAATATCTTTTGTAAGGTTTCCTATCATTATAACTTTGTTGTACATAAAAAATTCCTTTTAAATCAATATAATTATTTTGCAGCTCTTTTAGCAGCTTCTTCTGACATTGCTGTCCATTGTTTTACTTCTGTTTTACTTTCAGATTTAATGAAAATGAATCTAATAATATCTTCGTTTACTTTATAATTTCTTTCAAGCTCTTTGATAGATTCAGATGGTGCTGTAAAATAGATCACATAGTAGTAACCTCTTTTGTGCTTTTGGATTTCGTAAGCTAATTGTCTTGTACCCATATCGTCACAAGCAACTATCTCTCCACCAATTTTTTCAATATTTGATTTAACTAAAGCAATTTGTGCTTGAGTCTCTTCGTCTGTTAGTGTTGGTTTAACTATAAACATAGTTTCATAATGTCTAATTCTAGCCATTCTTTTCTCCTTTTGGTTTTAAGCCGATTTGCTTAGTGTAAATCAGCAAGGTAAAGGGCGATATTATAAAATATTTACCACTTTGAAGGGCGATTTTATCTTAAATTAGCTGAAAAGTTTCTAAATTGAGCTTGAGTGTAGCTATTTGTATCTAAAGTGTTCTTTGTTTTTAGTTCTAATTCTAGTGTTTGAAAGAAGTTTAACATCTCTAAAAATTGCTCTTGTTTAAACCTCATTGCAATAGACGCTCTTGTATTTGCAATATTTTGTGGTAATTTATATCCCCATATCTCTACAATGTTTAATTGACCATTTAGTTTTAAATATGTATTTATATTAAAAAGTTGTTGAATAAATGATGTTGTTTGATTGATAAGATTTATCTCATTCATCCCCTCTTCAAGAAGCATATATAGATCTCTATTTATAGCTTGTGCGGTAAAAAGTTTATTGAAAAAATCATCAAGATTTACTCCACCCATACCAAAACATTGTGCATTTATAACATTTACACTTATTGGCTCCTCTAATATAGCTAACTTATTTAAGTCATTTACACAAAGAGTTAAATCTTTTTGGTGCATATTATAAAGGTATTGAAGCTCTCCAAATCCACATTGTAGATTGTGATTTTGTAGCTCTTTATTTAGGATATGTAATGCTTCTTGGTCATTAGGTGTAAAAAACCTAACCTCTACACTTGAAGTTTTTTTTGTAAAGCTTTTTGCCATTGTTTTAAAATCTGTTTCACCAACACAACTAAATATAATAGAACTATCAGAATTTGTGTTACAAATAGATATAAGTTCATCTACCTCTTTTTTTGGTATTTTTTTAATAGTTTTTATTAGTAAAATATTGTTAGAACTGAACAAAGATGACTGTGAAAGATAGTTTACACACTCTTTAAAGTTATATTCATCAAAATAAACTTTATTTATATCATCCCCATTCGCCAGTTTTTTAGATACTTGATCACTATAGTCTTGAACTAAATAATCACACTGTCCATAAAACATATAGGCATTATAAACAATATTTGCAGTTAACTCTTTGTCAAATTGATTTTTATACATATGTAATTATAACTATAATTTCTTTACTCTTCCTATTTTACTTTTTATAGTATTACAAAAAATTATATTAGATTAATAATTTAAGTTTTCTGTATATAATTATTAGTTATATTAAGTCAATAAAAAATTAGGAGATAAAATGATTAAAATGGTAGTTAAAGCAACACTTATATTTACTATAAGTATCAGTACAATGTTTGCAAATGGTTTAAATTTAAAAAAAGAGGGTGTATCTATTAGTTATGAAGATGAGAATGGAGATAGACAAAAAATAGATATAAAACGGATACATAATGATAAATGTAAAAAAGTAAATGGTATGGATCCAGATGTTGTTTGGGGTGGTGACTATGCAAGAGAAGATGTACCTAAAGAGTGTAAAAAAAGCTATGTTACAACAGTTGGATTAATATCTCCAATGAAATTAGCTAAAGGTGTAGAAACATATGGTGAACTTGAGGTTATAGATTATATGAAAAAAGCACAAACAGATGAAAACCTACTATTAGTTGATGCTAGAATGGCAGGTTGGTATGCAAAAAGGACAATACCTAGTTCTGTAAATATGCCTTTTAAAAGTTTTGATCCAAAAAATGCAGACTTTGAGATAGTACTTGATTTGTCAGGAGTTGAGTTTGATGAGGGTATTTATGATTTTAGCGGTGCAAAAACATTGTTACTGTATTGTAACGGTACATGGTGTCCACAATCTGTATGGGCAATTGAAAATCTTCTTAAGATAGGGTATCCAGCAGATAAGCTTATTTGGTATAGAGGTGGTATGAATAGTTGGACTAGTTTAAATTTAACTACAATAATCCCTTAACAGCAAAACGATAGCCTATAGTATTTGGGCTATCACTTTTTTTGAGATAATATCACTATCTATAATTTTAACTTTAACTTTAGTAAACAATTTTTCACCAGAGTATTTATCAATAAATATTCTAGCACCACTTATTGATGAATCATCCAATTTAGCAATATGTTTATCAGTATCTACAATAATAGCTTCAAAAGTTTTTTCAATGTGGTTACTTAAATATCTAGCATATTTTCTATCTTCATAGTCCCAAACAAGTGATGAGATCTCTCTTTCAGTTGTACTTATATCTTCACATATATTTTCAATATCTTGAGGTATTTTATTAGTTTTTAGAATTCTATGTAACACTAAGTCGGAATATCTTCTAATCGGTGAAGTAAAATGGGAATAATCATTAAATCCTAAACCAAAATGTTCTTTTTTTATACTGCTATATTTTGCTTGTTGTTGAGACTGAATTATCAGCTCATCTACCTCTTGTTCTAGTCCTACTTCTTGTGCTTTATTTTGAATAGCTACTATTGTAGAGTGAACATCTTTTTTTAATTTTGCTTTTAGACCTAATGCGTTTACATCATCAAGCAGTTTTTTTATTTTACTAGGTGTGGGTTCATCATGAACTCTAAATATACCTAAATGTTTTAGTTTTTTTGCTGCCTCTTGATTCGCCATTAGCATACACTCTTCAATTAAACTATGGGATGGAGATGATGTTTCTATTGTAAAATCTATTAACTGTTCCTTCTTATCTAAAATAAGTCTTATCTCATCATTTCTAAAATCATAACCATTTTGCAATCTTTTATATCTAAATTTTTTTGCAATATTATATAGTTTTACAAACTCATTTGTTGAGTCATTTTGATCTAAAACTTCATCAATATATTCATAGCTATATTTATTTTTAGATTCTATTGTTGCTTCAAATAGTTGAGCCTCTTCAACTCTTATATTTTTTAAATCAAGTTTTATTTTAAATACATAGCTAAGTCTTGGTTTATTGGGAACCAATGAGCATAAGTCAGTACTAAGTTCAAAAGGTAGCATAGGTAAAACTTTATGTGGTAGATATATTGAAAAAGCTCTTCTTTTTGCATCAACATCAAGTGTACTATTTTGCTCTACATAGGCACTAACATCTGCAATTGCTACATATAACTCTGATGTTTCTTCATCAAAGTATATTGCATCATCGTGATCTTTTGCACTAGCAGGATCTATTGTGCAAAAATCAAGATGAGTTAAATCTACCCTTTTACCTATAGTTGTACTTTTTTTAGATATTGATTTAAATTCATTTAATCTATAATCTTCATTGTATAGATAAAGTGAAATTTTCTCATCAACCTTAGGATTTGAAATATTTCCAAAATGCTCAATTATCTCTTGATTTTGAAGAATAATAACATCACCCTCTAAAAGGTTTAAAGAGTTATTTAAAATTTGAACACCCTCTTTAATAGTAAAGAGTTTTTTATCTTTTACAAAGCAAAGAATTTTGCTTTTTGATGATTCTATTATTTGTACTACTTTTGCTTTTGTTTTCCCTTTTGGATTAAATAGTACTTGAACCACTACTGTATCATCTTGATATGCACCATTTAGTTTATCTAATTCTATAAATATTTTTTGAGAGCTATCTTTAGTTAGGTTTAGTATTGCTATTTTATTTGATAGCTCTATTTTACCTATTTTGTATCTACTGTTTAATCTATATTTATTATCACTATATTTTACTATTGGCAAGGTTTGATTATTGTATATTTTTTCTAGGTTTTGCACCATTTTCCTTTGTAAATCATATTATCTTAAAGATGAAGTGTGATAGAATAATAGCAGATTATTATAAAAAGGTAAGTTATAATGAAAAAGATATTATTAACTATATTACTAGTTTGCGGAGTTACAGTTAATCTATCCGCTTCTAATAAACCGACACTTCTATTTTATTGCGGTATAACTATGGTTAAACCTATGGTTGAGATATCAAAAATTATTGAAAAAAAACATAACTGTACAATAAAGATTATACAGGGTGGTTCAAAAGACCTCTATCAATCTCTTAGCTACTCTAAAAAAGGTGATATTTATCTTCCCGGTTCTGATTCATATAGAAAAAAATATTTAAAAGAGGGTTATTTGCTGGATAGTCAGGAGATTGGGTTTAACCAAGCTGCTATATTTATAAGAAAAGGAAATCCAAAGAATATTAAAAATCTTAAAAGTTTAGTAGATGAAAATATAAGTACAATTCTTTGTAACCCAAATAGCGGCAGTATAGGGAAAATGACAAAAAAAATTTTAAATAAATATAAAGGTGCTGATTTTTTTGATGAGGCTTATGATTTAGCGGTTGAGATAGGGACAGATTCACGAAATTTAAATAAAGCTTTGATAGATAAAAAAGTTGATATGACAATAAATTGGAGAGCTACAGCTTTTTGGTCTGAAAACAGCCCGTATATTGATATTATTGAGATTGACCAAAAATATGCTCCAAAGAAAAAATTAGTATTAAATCTTCTAAAATTCTCCAACCATCCAAAGATTGCTTTAGATTTGATGAAATTTGCATCATCACAAGAGGGTATAAAGATTATGCAAAAGTATGGATTTAGATAGAAAATGAATCTAAGTTATAAAAACAGTAATTATAAGAAACTTATTCTACTTATAGGGATATTTATATTTGGGTTTGTCTCTCTGTTTTCATTGAATAAAGTTTTCCAAAGTTTAGTAAATGAGTTGGATAAAGAGACAAAGAATTTAGAAGCTAAGCTAGCTATTGGTGAGTTTATAGCTTATGATATTATTGAGATAAGATCACTCTTTCATGAATTAGCAACGACAACAACAACACAAAGATCAAGAGATCGTGTTATTGAAAAAATAGAAAACACTATTGATATAGTAGAGGACTCTTTAGATGTTCTGGAAAAAGGTGGTACTTTAAAAAGGTTTGTAGCTTTAAATATTGCAGGGCATCTAAATACAATAAAAGTTGTAAGATATAAAAAAATAAACAAAGATGAGTTCTCTTTAGAAACTATTGATATTAAACCAAAACTAGAGGAGATCTCTTTTATAATTAAAGAGGTTAACACACTTTTAGTAAATAGATCAAAAAGTAAAAAAGAGAAAAATACAAAAGAGTTTATGAAGAGTGCAAAAGAGATTAGAAGATATTATAAAGCTTTACCTGCATATTTTGTACGACTTTCTGAAAATATCAGAAGACTTTTATATGAGGGTGAGATAGAGTTAAAAAGTTTAAGTTCCAAAATTGAAGAAGATAAAATAAAATATATGCAATTAAAATTATATTTAATATTTTTTGTTATATCAGTAGTTGTTATTTTTGGGTATATAATTGCAAAAAGGGTAAATAAAGATAGTGAGGATATCCATAATTTAAATTTTGAACTACATAATAAGTTAGAGAAAGAGGAGAGACAGGAGAACTCTATCCGTGCCATATTGGATGCACAGCCAAATATAATTATTGTAAGTGATGGTATTACTATGGTAAATGCAAACCACCAACTGATTGAATTTTTTGATAATTTTAAAAGTTTTGAAGAGTTTAAAAAGGAGCATAGATGTATCTGTGACTTTTTTGAAAATAATGTACCTGATGATAATTATATAAATAAACAAACTTATGGTGATCTATCTTGGATAGAGTATATTTTGAAAAACAGTGATAAAAACTTTAAAGTTATTATGAAAAAAAATGGCTTAAAACATCACTTTGCGATAATAGTAAATAAAAAGATAGTAAACAAAGCAACAAAAGAGGCGGTTATCGTTACAACATTAAATGATATAACAGCAGAGATCAATTCACAAATAAAATTAAAAAGCTTAAATGATAATCTAGGTTTAATTGTTGCAAATAAAACAAAAGAGTTAAATGAACTAAATGAGAATCTTGAACAAAAAATAATCATAGAGACACAAAAAGTCAGAGAGAAAGATAAGCAGATGACTCAGCAGGCAAGATTTGCAGCGATGGGTGAGATGATAGGAAATATTGCTCATCAATGGAGACAGCCTTTAAGTGCTATAAACAGTACAGCATCGGGGATGGAACTTCAGATGCAGCTAGGGATAGCTTCAAATGATGATATATCAGAATCTTATAAAAAGATTATGGGTTATGTTGATTTCTTAAGTCAAACTATAGAGGATTTTAGAGGATTTTTTAAAGAAGATAAAGAAAAAATAGACTTTAATGCAGTTGATACTTTAAAGCATACACTATCTATAATAAGTGCACTCTATAAAGATAATGATATAAAAGTTATTAAAGAGTTTAAAGATGAAGAGCTTTTTACTTTGGGGATGCCAAGTGAATTATCTCAAGTATTTTTAAATATTTTAAATAATGCAAAAGATGCACTAGTAAGTAATAAAATTGATAAAAAAATAGTTTATATAAGATGTGAGATAGAAGATAAGACTAATGTGATATATATTCAAGATAATGCAGGGGGGATCCCTGAGGATATTCTTGATAAAATATTTGATCCCTATTTTACAACAAAACATCAATCTCAAGGTACAGGGATAGGTCTTTATATGTCTAAAGATATTGTTGAAAAACATATGAATGGTAAAATCAGTGTTAAAAATTTAACTACTAATTTAGATGGGGAAGAGTATTTTGGTGCTTGTTTTAAGATAGAATTATTAAAAAAAGTTCATCAAACTTGATAATTTCAATATTATTTAGGTATAATCACGAAAATTTTAATAAATTAAAAATAAAGGAAATAATATGGCATTAGATGTTTATTATGATAAAGATTGTAACATTGACTTAATCAAGTCAAAAAAAGTAGCTATGATTGGTTTTGGTTCACAAGGTCACGCACACGCAGAAAACTTAAGAGATTCTGGTGTTGAAGTTTGTGTTGGTT
>JAYEOQ010000179.1:0-2073 GCA_034723215.1 Campylobacterota bacterium
TCTAATATTTTACTCTTCTCTTTTAGCTCAATATCTATCTCAATTTTTTGATTAAAAACTCTATATATAAAATAGAATAAAACAATTAAAATTAAAAATGATATTATCTCAATATAAAGGTTACTTTTAAGTGTCATATTTATAAAGTCATCATTTTCATATGATACTATCCAAGCTACTGTTTTTTTATCTTTTATATTTTTAATTGGATAAAAAGATACTACAAAAACTTTATCATTATATTTAGAATATAAAGCAAATTTTTCACCTCTAAATATTTTTTCATCTATTTGTGATAGAATAGGTTCTAACCGTTTTTTATTTTCATCAACACAAGTTTTTTTCAGATGATTTTTTGTCATTGTTATTAGATATTCTGGATTTTCAGCACTAATAATATATTTATTTACAATATCTTCTCTAATCCAAGCTTTCTCATCTAATATATGTTTATACACTAAAAAATGGGTATGTATTTTTCCAATAGTAGTCAAATGTTCCTGTATCTCATCACTAGAAAAAGAGATCTCGATACTTGAAATTAAATTTTTATTTTCATCAAAAATCGGATAAACATTTCTAAATCCATGAGAAGTTTTCCCTTGCTCAAACCCTGAAACCTTTTTATGAGTTGAGTTTGTATACTTAAAACTAAATCTAATATCTGCTAAAGAGTCTCCAAATTTAGACGGCTTGTGCATTCTTAAAAATACTTTATTATTTGGGAGTACAAAATGGTATTGAAGTACACCTTTTGCTTTTAAAATTTTATACTTAGCATCTAAAATTTTTTGAAGTTTTTTTCTTAAAACAGCTTTTCTCTCTTTTGTACTATCTCCACTAGCTTCACTTAATATATCAATAACAACTTTTTTATTTACGGTTGATTTATATGCTGCATCAGCCGTTAATGATTGGTGATACATCAGCATTTTAAAGTGAGCTTCTAGCCTATCAAGATGAGTATCTAAAGCACTCCCTATCCTTTGTTGTTCATTTATTTTTACTATACTAAAAATAGTAACATTTATTAAAATAAACAATACACTAAGAGAAAAAATAATTCTTACTTTATTCATAATTGTACTCCATTATCATCTTTAATTTTTATTTAGATTGAGATATTAACACATCCTCTATCATTTTGTCTAAGTCACCATCTAAAATACCATCAATATTGCTATATCCGATATTACTTCTTGTATCTTTTATCTGTTGGTATGGTTGCATCACATAAGATCTTATTTGATGTCCCCAACCTATTTCACTTTTTGAAATACCCTGTTTTTCAGCTTCTTGTTTCTCTAACTCTAGCTCATAAAGTCTTGATTTTAACATCTTCATAGCTGATGCTTTATTTTTATGTTGACTTCTATCATTTTGACATTGTACCACAACACCTGTTTCTATATGAGTTAATCTTATAGCTGATTCAGTTTTATTTACATGCTGACCACCTGCACCACTAGCTCTATATGTATCAACTCTTATATCTTTATCTTCTATTACTATATCTATATCATCATCAACTTCAGGAGATACCATAATTGATGCAAAAGATGTATGTCTTTTTGCATTTGAATCAAATGGACTAATTCTTACAAGTCGATGGATACCATTTTCAGTTTTTAAATACCCATAAGCATTTATGCCACTTACAATAATACTTACATCTTTTATACCAACTTCATCACCTGCTTGGTAGTCAAGAATCTCAACTTTAAAACCTTTTCTCTCTGCCCATCTAAGATACATACGATAAAGCATATTTGCCCAATCACAAGACTCAGTTCCACCAGCTCCTGGATGTATAGTAACAATTGCATTACTACCATCATCAGTCCCACTTAGCATAACCTCTATCTCTGTTTTTTGTATAATATCCTCTAAACTTGTAGATTCCTCATAAAGAGTCTCTATAGTTTCAGTATCATCCTCTTCAACAGCCATCTCGTAAAGATCACTTGCATCAGTTATCGCTTCACTTGCTTTTTTAAATTTATTTTGCCGACCTAGTAGTCTATTCTTTTCTTGTGATATTTTTGTGGCATGCTCTTGATTATTCCAAAATTC
>JAYEOQ010000180.1:0-2065 GCA_034723215.1 Campylobacterota bacterium
ACTTGAAGAGATTGTTGAGGGGTTTTAGAAGTATATTACATTAATATTAATTTAAATTCAATACTGACATAAATATATTAAATCGAATATACTAACAACATTGCATATTGTCATCTTTTTCAATAAGATTTGTTTTTATTGATATAATACTTCTATAAAAATAGGAGCACATAATGATGATGATAACTTTTCTACAACTTGACTTTCTTGTATCCTTTAGGATACAATTATGTTATATTTAATTAAAGAGACAGATCTTTTTTCGAAGAGGTTGTTTAAATTAAAAGATATAAAAGCTAAAGTTTCAATAATTAGAAGAATTGATAGAATGAGAAAAGGTAATTTTGGTGACTATAAAGGCTTAAAAGATAATGTATCTGAATTAAAAATAAATACGGGTGCTGGTTATCGTGTTTATTATACAAAACAAAATAGTGAGATAATAATTCTACTTATCGGTGGAGATAAGTCTACTCAAGAAGATGATATTAAAAAAGCTAAACTGATAGCTAAGGAGTATAAAAATGATTAAAGATTTTGATATAGCACAATACTTAGATAGTAAAGAGATGATTGCTGAATATCTATCACAAGTTTTAGCTGATGGAGATATGAATGAACTTTTGAGTGCAATAGGTAATATTGCAAAAGCAAAAGGGATGGCACAGGTTGCAAGAGATACGGGACTTGGTAGAGAAAGTTTATATAAAACATTTTCTAATGGTTCACAACCAAAATTTGAAACAGTTATGAAAGTAGTAAATTCATTTGGTATTAAGCTAAAAGCAACAGCTTAAATTATAAAAAATATAATATCAAACCATCCTCAACTCAAAATCTTTTCTATCTAATAAAAAAGTATCAAAGTCATTTGCTATATAACAATCCCCCTTAAAATCTTTTTTTAGTTCTTGATATAAAAGGTTTATATCTTTTTGTTGTTTTATTGGTTTTATCATATATCGTGGGCTGATGTGTGTTGCTATTAGATTTTTTATATTGCTATTTTTCAATGCTGTTGAGAGTTGTTTTGCAGTTGTATGTTTAACTTTTACCTCTAAATTGTCATATACTTCTTGAGTGTAGGTTGCTTCATGTATAAGTAGGTCTAAATTATTGAATTTATCTGTTATGATGGTTGGATTACAATTGTCACCTGCAATTATCACTCTTCTGCCTCTTATTGGATCAAGCAGAAAATCTTTTGAATCTATCTTTTTACCATCATCTAAAATAATAGTTTTACCTTTTTGCAACTCACCATATAATTTTCCAGGTTTTAAACCAATATTTTCAAGAGCTTCTATGTCAAGTGAACCCATTGAGTTATGTTCAAAAAAACAATATGCAAAAGAGGTTACACTATGGTCAAGAGGAACTACCTCTAAATCAAATGTATCAAACTTTAGTTTTTCCCCATCAGCTTTAATCTCTATTATTTTTGTGTTATTCAATAACTTATTTTTTGTTAGTTTTTTTACAGACTCAAGAAACTCTTTAATCCCTTCTGGACCATAAATCTCTAAAGGTGTATCAATATCCTCCATAACTCTAGATGAGAGTAATCCCGGTAAACCATAACAGTGATCACCGTGTAGATGTGTAATAAATATTTTTGTTAATTTACCTAACTTATAATTACTTTTCATAATTTGGTGTTGTGTAGCTTCCCCACAATCTATAAGATACCACTCTTTTTTTTGTTCATATCTTAAAGCTATAGCCGATACATTTCTAAATTTCGTAGGTTTTCCAGCACTTGTTCCAAAAAAAGTGATAGTCATAATTATGCCCCTTTTTATAAATAATATAGATAGTTTCAATTATATTATCTAATTTATTTTAATATTTTATAAAGTAAACTAGTGTCATCATTAAAAATGAATTTAAAACAGATTGAAGAGAGAGTTTTATCACTTAGTCCATATGTAAAAGAGATATCAGTCACTATACAAAATGGAAAACCTTTTGCATTAATCCACCCTAATTTTAAAAGGCTTAAAACTGATCATATTGTAAATATTGAAAGTGAAATCAGATGGTATGGGGTAGAGCTTTATAATAT
>JAYEOQ010000181.1:0-10462 GCA_034723215.1 Campylobacterota bacterium
TATTAATGGGTGTAGATAAGGATTATTTGCAGAAAAAAGATAAGGATAATAAAAAAGACAATAATTAGTTTGTCTCTCTGGTTCCCACTCTCCTGAGTGGTAACCCATACCTAAGCTAAATAAAAAAAGTTCAAACCTAACAACACCACTGTCAATATATTTATCTTATAGATGAATAGTTATCTATTTAATAATAGTTGCTATTAATTTATCTCCACTTAACTCTGTAACTCTTGCAGTATAGATTTTACCAAATTTTATTTTTTCGTTTATCTCATTGTCATTGATATAAATTTCACCATCAATATCTGGAGCCCAAGATAGTTTTCTTGCACTTAAAAGATACTCATGTTCATCACTTTCTCCATCTACAACTATTTCAAATTCAGATTCAACTTCATCTAGTAGTTTTTGATGAGTAATCTCTTGAACAATATTTCCTAAAACTTCTGCTCGATGGTCTATAATATCTTGTTCTACTTTTTCCTCTAAATCATATGCTTTTGTACCATCTTCATCACTATAACTAAATATATTTACTCTATCAAATTTATACTCTTTTATATAGTCGCAAAGTTCATTAAAATCATCAACAGTTTCACCAGGGTGTCCTACAATAAAAGTTGATCTTACAAAGTTATTTGGCATCTCTTTCATATGCTGCATCAATGCTCTTAATTGCTCTTCACCTTTACCTCTTTTCATAACTTTTAGTACTTTTGAAGTTATATGTTGTAAAGGGATATCGTAATAAGTATGAAATAAAGGAGAGTTTGAAATTTTTTCAATCAGATCAAATGTTGTAGTTGATGGATATAAGTATAATATTCTTGCACTTTTTACCCCATCTATTTTTTCAACTCTATCAATTAATTGTTCTAAACCATCATTAATATTAAAATCTCTTAAATAAGAACTACTATCTTGTGATACAAATGAAAAGTCAAAATATCCTTGAGATACAAGTTTTTTAACTTCTGCTTCTATTGAACCCAATGGTCTACTATTTAGTTTACCTTTAAAAGCAGGAATTGCACAAAATGAGCATTGTTGATTACAACCTTCACTTAGTTTTATATATGCATGATATGATGAACCTGTTACTACCCTATCATTTTCATCATCAGCTAAAAAAACTTTTTGTGAGAATTGATTTCGTTTTTCTTCAACTAGTTTATCAATAATATCATAGTCTCCAACACCAGTAAAAATATCTACCTCATTTTTAAGACCCTCTTGTATCTCCTCTTTATATCTTTCGCTTAGACATCCAGCCATCACTAAAACTGATTCCTCTTTTCGTGTTGCATCAAGATCAAATATAGTGTTTAAACTCTCCTCTTTTGCACTTTGTATAAATCCACAAGTATTTACAATGATAAGGTCAGCTTGGGTTGAATCGTCTGTTATTGTATAATCTTTTAGTTTTCCAAGCATAACTTCACTGTCAATTAAATTTTTAGTACAACCAAGACTAACTAAGTGTAATTTTTTATCTATCATATATTTTATATCCTATTCTTTATAATGTTACATTATATATAAGATATACTTAAAGAAATAATATTGAAAAAGTTGTACTATAATATAAAGAAAGTTTAAGAATAAAAGTGTAGACTGATTTGGTAAAAAATTATTCAAACAAGGGGACAAAATGTTCAAAAAAACATTAACAAGTTTAGTAGCTTTTGCTATGTTAACTGGTGTAGCATATGCTGATAAATTATCAGATGTAAAAGATGCCGGTGTATTAAAAGCCGGTGTAAAATATGATTTTAAACCGTTTGGTTTTGTAAATGAAGCTGGAAAAGTTGTAGGTTTTGATATTGATTTATTAAAATATATTGCAAAAGATTTAGGTGTTGATGTAAAATTTCAACAAGTTACATCAAAAACTAGAATACCTTTAGTATCTGGTGGACAAATTGATATTGCAGCAGCTTCAATGACACATAAAGTTATGAGAGATGATACAATTGATTTTACAGTTTCATACTTTTTTGATGGTCAATCAATGTTGGTAAGAGCTGATGAGAGAGTAAGAACTGCAAAAGGTTTTGCAGGTAAAAAAGTTGGAGCTATCCAAGGTGCTACATCTGGTGAAAACTTTAAAAAAGCTTCTCCAAAAGCTAAAATTGTATATTTTCAAGAGTATCCTCAAGCAGTTATGGCTCTTAGAAAAGGGAAAATTGATGCTGTTACAACTGATTTAGTTTGGTGTTCTACACAAGCTAACGATAGTAATGGTAAGCTAAAAGTAACAGGTGGAACACTTTCTGTTGAACCATATGGTATGGGTGTAGCAGAAAATGAGTCTAACTTTAGAGATGCAGTTAACTTTGCAATTCAAAAAGCAGTTAAAGATGGTACATATTCTAAACTTTACAAACAATGGTTTGGAGAAAATCCAAAGGTTTTACCAGAAGTATGGCCTTAATAGAAAAAGTGTAGATTTAACTCTACACTTTTTTTTAATATATTAAAAATAAAATTTAGGAATAATAATGGGATATGAATTTGACTGGACAGTCTTACTAACATACAAACAACTGCTTATAGATGGTTTTATAATGACTTTGAAGTTATCTATAATTGGTATATTTTTTGCATTTTTGATTGGTTCAATTATGGGGCTAGCAAGGGTTAGTAAAAACTTTTTTGTTTCATTATTTGCTACATATTATGTGGAGTTTTTTAGAAACATCCCTTTAATAGTACAGATGTTTTTTATCTATTTCTCTTTTACCCTTACAGATACTTTCCCTTGGTTAGAACCATTTGGAAATTGGATTGGTGTAGAAAATCATAATGAGTTTTTTTCGGCATTAATTGCTTTAATTACATATACAAGTACATATATTGCAGAAGCTATAAGGGGTGGTATTCAATCTTTACCAAAGGGTCAATCAGAAGCTGCAAAAACTTTAGGTATGAGTTATACTCAAACTATGTATTTTATAGTATTCCCACAAGCTATAAAACTTGTTTGGGGTCCAATAACAAGCCAATTTATAAATCTAATAAAAAATTCATCGTTGGCAATGACTATAGGTGTAGCTGAGCTTACATTTCAAACGCAAGAGATTGATAGTTTAACATTTAGAGGATTTGAAGCTGCTACTGCTGTAACCCTTCTATACCTTTTCTTGACACTTGCAACATCTGCACTGATGGTGTTAATTGATAAATATAGTTTGATAAAAACAAGCAGTGTTAAAGGGGCTATAAGATGAGTGAAAAATTAACTAATTATTTTAATCATCATAGATATATATATTTTGTATTAAATTTAGTAGTTATTGTAGTACTTTTAAAGTTATTTCAAATAACTGCTTATCCTGAAGCTGATTTTGAATCTACTTTAACAGCTGGAAATATAAACTTTATGTTATTTGGTATGGAGGATGAACTTGGTGGATTAGCACTAACATTTATTCTTGCTTTTATAGCTATTATTTTTTCATTTATTTTAGGTTCTATTTTAGGTATTGCAAGATATAGTGATATAAAAATTATAAAAGTACCTGCAACTATGTATATAGAGTTGTTTCGAGCATTACCTCTTATTATGGTTATATTTTGGGTTTATTTTGCTATTCCAATTGTAGGAGGGGCTATATTTGAAACTAAAATAGCTGTTTCTGCACTCACGAGTGCAATAATCTCTTTTACACTTTTTGAATCAGCTTATATTGCAGAGATAATACGAGCTGGATTAAAATCAATCCCAAAAGGGCAATTTGAAGCAGCAAAAACTTTAGGTATGAATCCTTGGCAAATATTTACATTGATAATTTTACCTCAAGCATATAGAAGAATGATACCTGCAATAGTATCTCAATTTGTTTCTTTATTTAAAGATACATCACTTGTGTATGTAATTGGTGTTGTAGAGTTCTTTAGAGCTGCTACAATTGTAAATAATAGAATCTATATGAGTTTTGAAATACTTAGTTTTATAGCTATAATATATTTTATATGTGCATTTACTCTTAGTAAAATTGCTGGAAATTTAGAGAAAAAAGTTGAAAAACAGATAAATACTTAAAGGTTAAAATAATGAGTCAAAATATAATAGAGATGAGAAATATACAAAAGCATTATGGAGATTTTCATGCTTTAACTGATGTGAATTTTAGTGTAAAAAAAGGTGAGATAGTTGTAGTTTGTGGACCATCAGGAAGTGGTAAGTCAACTATGATTAGATGTATTAATAAACTTGAAGAGATTACAAGTGGTGATTTAATAGTAAATGGAAAAAATTTAGCTGATAAATCTACAAATATAAATAAAGTGCGACAACAAGCTGGGATGGTTTTTCAACATTTTAATCTATTTCCTCATAAAACAATTTTAGAAAATATAACTATTGGACCAATACAAGTTAAAAAAATGTCTAAAAAAGATGCTGAAATTAAAGCTATGGAGTTACTAGAAAAAGTAAAAATACCACATCAAGCTTCAAAGTATCCAGGTGAATTAAGTGGTGGTCAGCAACAGAGAGTTGCAATAGCTAGAACACTTGCAATGGAACCTGATGTTATACTTTTTGATGAACCAACATCAGCATTAGATCCTGAGATGATTGGTGAGGTTCTTGATGTAATGAAAAGCTTAGCAAAAGAGAACTATACAATTGTATGTGTGACGCATGAGATGGGATTTGCAAAAGAGGTAGCAGATCGTGTTGTATTTATGGCAGATGGTAAAATTTTAGAAGAAAACACACCAGAGGAATTTTTTAATAATCCTAAAAATGAAAGAACAAAACTATTTTTAAATGAGATTATAAATCATTAAATTAATAATTAAAAGAGTAATAACTCTTTTTCTAATAACTATTTTCATAGGTTGTTCAATGAAACAACCTATAAAATCTCAAAGTGCTACGATACTTTTAAAAACACCAACAATGAAATTTTATGATAAAGGGTTTATCACTAAATATGAAGACAATGTCCATCTACAGATATTTAATGTAGGAAATCTTGTATTGGACTTAAAAATATATAAAGATGAAGTGTGTAAAGGTACTTTACAATGTATTAGCTCAAAAGAGTTTAATAATCAATATTTTCATACATCTTATAAAGATGATTTTTTGTATAATCTTTTTTTAAAAGTAGCGAATAGCGATTTCGAAGAAAACTTTCCTCGAAAAAATAAAATATATTTTAAAGATAGAGAAAATAAAATATTGATAAAGGTTAAATAATATGAATAAATTTGTAGGTGCACATGTAAGTATGAGTGGTGGTGTACAAAATGCACCGTTAAATGCTATGAAAATAGGGGCAAAGGCTTTTGCTCTTTTTACTAAAAATCAAAAAAGATGGGAAGCAAAACCATTTGATACTAAAACTTTGGATGCTTGGTTTAAAAATCTTGAAGAATCAAAAATCTTGCCAAAGCATATTTTACCACACGATAGTTACCTTATAAATCTTGGAAATCCAGATCCAGAAAAACTAGAAAAAAGTAGAAATGCATTTATTGATGAGTTAGAGAGATGTGATATATTAGGACTTGATAGACTTAATTTCCACCCAGGGAGTCATCTTCAAAAGTTTGGGAAAAGAGACCCTGAATATAATGAAAAAATTCATTATGCGGAGTTGGAGTGTTTGGATTTAATAGCAGAGTCTATAAATATTGCACTTGATAAAACAAAAAATGTAAAAGCAGTTATTGAAAATACAGCTGGACAAGGTACAAATCTTGGATATAAGTTTGAACATCTTGAACATATTATAGATAAAGTTGAAGATAAAAGTCGTATAGGAGTTTGTATAGATACTTGCCATATGTTTACAGCTGGTTATGATATACGTGATAGAGAAGCATATGATAAAACTTGGAGTGACTTTGATAAAATAGTAGGTCGTGAATTTTTAATGGGTATGCATATAAATGACTCAAAACCAGTACTAGGAAGCCGTGTAGATAGACATCATAGTTTAGGTGAGGGTGAGATAGGCTGGGATGCTTTTAATTTTATAATGAATGATAGTAGAATGGATGATATTCCATTAATTTTAGAAACAATTGATGAAACAATTTGGCCACAAGAGATAGAAGCATTATACAAATTTATAGCTTAACCAATATATCAATAGTTTTTAAATATAATAGCTTTAATTTAAAACTGTAGAAAGTTAAAATATTAAATATTAGGAGTGTGATAATGGATTGGGGTAAAGTAACATATATATTCTTTTCACTTATGAGTTTAACAACAACAGCAGGATTTCTGTATGAACAAAATGAGATAGCTTTATTTTTGGCTGCTGGAGTTAATGTAATATCAACAATTTTAAAAATAGGTGTAAGAAATCTTCTTGCAGCGGAGTTGCTTGCTAGTTCATTAGTTGCAGATTTACATCTGATTCCTGCATTTATAGTTTATACATTTACAGATAATACAAGTTTGGCAATTGCTTTAGCAATAGGAGCAGTTGTTGCTAATATTTTTTCAATAGCATTAGCACTAATAGAGAGTGCAAAAAGTCAAGATAAGGAAGATTATTAATGGAATATAATCCATCACAAATAGAACAAAAATGGCAAACATATTGGAATGAAAATAATACAAATGAACCTCAAAATGAAGATTGTGGTTTAAAAAAGAAATATATTTTAAGTATGTTTCCATACCCTAGTGGTCGTATCCATATGGGGCATGTTCGAAACTATTGTTTAGGTGATGCTTTTGCTAGACACTTTAGAAAAAATGGTTTTAATGTTTTACACCCTATTGGTTGGGATAGTTTTGGTATGCCCGCAGAAAATGCAGCTATAAAACATAAATCACATCCAAAAAAATGGACTTATGAAAATATAGATTATATGAGAAAAGAGCTTGAGGGTTTAGGGCTTAGTTTTTCAAAAACTAGAGAGTTTGCTACAAGTGATGAACTTTATACAAAATGGGAACAAGAGTTTATCATCAAAATGTATGAAGAGGGACTTCTGTATCAAAAAAGCTCAACAGTAAATTGGTGTGAAGATTGTCATACGGTTTTAGCAAATGAGCAGGTTGAAGATGGTTGTTGTTGGAGATGTGATAATGAGGTGGCTCAAAAAGAGATGCCAGGGTATTATATTGCTATTAGTGATTATTCTCAAACTTTATTAGATGATCTGAAAACTTTAGAGGGTAAATGGCCATCAAAAGTTTTAACTATGCAAGAGAATTGGATAGGTAGAAGTAGTGGACTTGAGTTTGATTTCTCTTTAAGTGATGAATCAAAAACTAAACTATCAAATAACTTTGATAAATACACAGTTTTTACAACAAGACCAGATACTATTTATGGAGTAAGTTATTCAGCTTTAGCACCAGAACACGAGATAGTTACATATTTAATTGAAAATAATCTTTTAAGTGAAGATAAAATAGCCCAAATCAAAGAGATGAAAAAATTAAGTGAAAGAGATAGAGCAACTGAAGAAAAAGTTGGAGTAGATTTAGGTATCACTGTTGTTCATCCTTTAACTGGCGAAAAAATTCCTGTGTGGGTAGCTAACTTTGTTTTGGCTTCTTATGGCGGTGGTGCTGTTATGGCAGTACCTGCTCATGACCAAAGAGATTTTGAATTTGCATCAAAATATAAACTTGATATAAAAATAGTAATTGATACTAAAATGGGTATTATTAATCTTGAAGAGGCATTTACAGATGCAGGGATACTTGTAGATAGTGAACAGTTTACAGATATGAAAAATGTAGATGCAAAAGATGCTATTATTGAGCATTTTGAGAAAAATAAACTTGGAACTAAAAAAATAAACTTCAAGTTAAGAGATTGGGGAATTACTAGACAAAGATATTGGGGAGCTCCGATACCATTTGTAAAGTGTGATACTTGTGGAATAGTTCCAGAAAAAATTG
The DNA here is from genome assembly GCA_034723215.1 of Campylobacterota bacterium. Lineage (GTDB taxonomy): Bacteria > Campylobacterota > Campylobacteria > Campylobacterales > Arcobacteraceae > JAIOSF01. The sequence goes on from JAYEOQ010000181.1 coordinate 7,892, forward strand.
AAAACTTACCAATAGCACTTCCTGATGATGTAAGCATAACGGGTGAGGGTAATCCACTTGATACGCATCCAACTTGGAAAAACTGTAGTTGTCCTAAATGTGGAAAAGATGCACAAAGAGAGACTGATACACTTGATACTTTTGTGCAATCTTCTTGGTATTTTTTAAGATATGCAACCAATCCAAATAAATGGAACGATATGGGTATATCTAAAGATGATTCTGATTATTGGATGGATGTAGACCAATATGTTGGTGGTATAGAACATGCTATTTTACATCTACTTTATGCTAGATTTTTTACAAAAGCATTAAATCAACTAGGATATACAAATTCTAAAGAGCCATTTCAAAATCTTCTTACTCAAGGTATGGTTTTAAAAGATGGTGCAAAGATGTCAAAATCAAAAGGGAATGTAGTAGACCCAGATTCTATTGTTTCTAAATATGGAGCTGATACTGCAAGATTATTTATGATGTTTGCAGCACCACCAACAAAAGAGTTAGAGTGGAATGATAGTGCCGTTGAGGGTGCATATAGATTTATAAGAAGATTTTTTGATGGGGCTTCTAAATGTGAAGGTTCAAACGCTTCGATGATTGAAAGAATTGTCCATGCTGATTTATCTAAAGAGGAAAAAGAAGCTAGAAAAAAAGTTTATGAAGCATTAGAAAAATCTGTTGAAGTGATGAATAAAACTTATGCTTTCAATACTCTTATTGCATCTTGTATGGAAGCTTTAAATGCTTTAAATAAACAAGAAAACTCAACTATTTGGCTTGAGGGTTACTTTATAATGACAAATATCTTAGAGCCAATTATCCCTCATACTTGTTGGGAATTAAGTGATATTTTATTTGCTAGAGCAAACTTTGAAAAAACTATTGAAGTTAAAAAAGAGGTTTTTGTTCAAGACAGTATCACTATAATTATAAATATAAATGGTAAGAAAAGAGGGGAGATAGAAGTTTCTCCTGCTATATCTAAAGATGAACTTTTAGAATTAGCAAAAGCTACTGATGTAGTTAAAAAATGGACTGATGGTAAAGAGATAATAAAAGAGATTGTTGTACCAAATAAGTTAGTTAACATAGTGGTAAAAGGGTAGAATTTGAAACTTTATACTTTATATTTTTTGATATTTTCTTTATTTGTAGGTTGTGGATATAAACCTGCAACATATTATGCAAAAAATGAGATAGTAGGAAAAGTATTTGTAGAGTCACCAATAGATATAGAAAATAGTGAAAACTCAATTATTATAAAAGATGCTATGAACGAGATGGTTATAAATCAATTTAATGGAATATTAACAGATGAAAAAAATAGTGCAGATACTATTGTAATAGTTGATTTAACAACTGTATCACATACAGCATTATCTACTGATAATGAAGGGTATACTAAGTCTTACAGAACAACAGTTAAAATTAATGTAAAATATAGAAAAGTTGATTCAAGCAGTCATTATAAGAGTATAGATGTATCTAATTATTATGATTATTCTGTAGATGATGACTTGGTTATAACAGACCAAAAGAAAATTGAGGCTGTAAAACAAGCTTCCGTAAATGCACTATCTGATATATTTTCTAAAATAGCAATAAATACATTTAAAAAGTAGATATGGATAATAATAGTTTAGCTAGTTTTTTAGAAAAAAAAACATTATATTATGATAAAATTGATTATGATGTTATATATAAATCTTGGGAAATATTAGAAAAACATATAAAACTACCTTATGTGATACATATTGTTGGCACTAATGGAAAAGGTACTACGGGGAGATTTTTAGCATCTTTTTTAAATCAATTAGAGAAATCAGTTGTTCACTATAGTTCACCACATGTTATAAAATTTAATGAACGAATTTGGATAGATGGTGCAGATTGTAGTGATAAACAACTTGATACAGCACATAAAAAATTGCAAAATATCTTACCTACACCAATAGTTAAAAAATTAACATATTTTGAATATACAACACTATTAGCATTATATTTAAGTGATAAATTAGATTATATTGTTTTAGAAGCAGGACTTGGTGGTGAATTTGATGCTACAAATGTAGTAAAAAATGATTTATCTCTGTTTACTACATTTAGTTTAGACCATCAATCTTTTCTAGGTGATACTATAGAAAAAATTACTACAACAAAAATGAAAAGTTGCAACAACTCTTTTATATTGGGTAAACAAGTTTATCCTGAAGTTTATGATATTAAAAATTCACTTTTAACAAAATTCACGGAGATAGAATACAAAAAAGATATTCAATTACCACCAAGTAGTAAAAATTTACCATCTTATTTAATAGATAATTTAAAATTATCATTAAGCTGTTTGGACTATTTAGGTTTATCAAGTAAAAGCTTAAAAGTTTCCCCCTTAAAAGGTAGATTTGAAAAAATATCTGATAATATTATAATAGATGTTGGTCATAATCCATTAGCAGCAAAGGCTATATATAATGAGCTTTTAAAAGAGGATAAAAAAGTTATTTTAGTATATAATAGTTTTAAAGATAAAGATTATGAAGAGGTGTTAAATATATTAAAACCTATGAT
>JAYEOQ010000182.1:0-2042 GCA_034723215.1 Campylobacterota bacterium
TGTATATCTTATCTCTAGTAGTAGTTCACATTTTGGACTTATTGTATTTGCACCAATTCCACCAGTGATTTTTCCAACATTTACTGTTGTTCCTATCTCAAGATTTGTTAGCTTTGTAAGTTCTTGTAGTTTATATGAAGCTTCAAGGTTTGCATTTGTACCTTTTAAATAGCTAGTCCCTGCATGTGCTGCTACACCTTCTATTGTAATAGTATATGTACCTACACCTTTTCGCGCCGTTACTACTTCAAGATTTTCTCCTGCTGCTTCAAATACAAAACAATAATCATACTCATTAGCAATTTTTAAAGTAAGATACTTACTGTCATCACTTCCAGTCTCTTCATCAGAAACAAGTAAGATATCAATATTATTAATTTTTCCATTTTGTTTATATATATTTTTCAATGCTTCAAGTGCAACTATATTTCCACCCTTCATATCACAAACACCTGGACCATATACCCAATTATCATCACTTCTAAACTCTTCAAATTGTTTAGGTGGAAATACTGTATCATTATGTCCTAAAAATAATACCTTATCCCCAACAACTTTATTTGAAATAAAATGAATATGATCCCCTATAGAACCTCTTTCATGAACTATAGTTTCATAGCCAATATCTTCAAGCCACTCTCTCATCTGATTTCCAACTAAATCAACACCATCTTTATTCTTAGTGTATGAATTTATTTTAATAATTTTTTCTAATTCTTTTAAATAAGTCACGCATAACCTTTTTATTTATAAAATAATATATTGGATATAAAAAAAGGGGCTTTTAAGCCCCTTTGTATTCTATATATTCTTACTATTTCTAGTATGTCCTTCAATAATAAATCGAAGTGCGTTTAGTCGTATAAACCCTTCAGCATCTTTTTGATTATATACATCATCAGCTTCAAAAGTTGAATGTGCTTCACTAAATAGTGATTTAGGAGAAGTTCTACCTACTACTATTACATTTCCTTTGTAAAGCTTTAATCTAACTTCACCCTCTACATGTTTTTGAGTTGTATCAATAGCAGCTTGCATCATCTCTCGCTCTGGACTAAACCAAAAACCGTTATAGATAAGATCTGCATATTTAGATATCATACTATCTTTTAGATGTGCTTCCTCTCTATCTAAACAGATAGATTCAATTGCTCTATGAGCTTTAAGCATAATTGTTCCACCTGGAGTTTCATAACAACCTCTAGCTTTCATACCAACATATCTATTCTCAACAATATCAATTCTTCCAATTCCATGTTTGTTTCCATACTCATTTAATGTTCTTAAAATTGTAGCAGGAGATAACTCTTCACCATTTATAGTAATAGGATCACCGTTTTTATATCCAATTGTTATATATTCAGCTTCATCAGGCGCTTCTTCTGGTGAAGCAGTCCATAGCCACATACCCTCTTCTGGTTCAGCATTTGGATTTTCTAAGTGAAGTCCCTCATAAGAGATATGTAAAAGATTCGCATCCATAGAGTATGGACTTACTGTTGGGTTCCCATCTTTATCAATATGTTTTTGATCTATATCTATACCATGATCTTTTGCATAAGCTAAAAGTTTTTCTCTACTATTTAAATCCCACTCTCTCCAAGGTGCAATAACTGTAATATCTGGATTTAATCCTAAGTACCCAAGCTCAAATCTAACTTGATCATTACCTTTTCCAGTTGCTCCATGAGATACAGCATCTGCACCCATTTTATTTGCAATCTCAATCTGTTTTTTAGCAATTAAAGGACGAGCAATAGAAGTACCTAAAAGATACTCACCCTCATAAATAGCATTTGCTCTAAACATAGGAAATACATAGTCTTTTACAAACTCTTCTTGAATATCTAATATAAAAATATTTTCAGGTTTAATTCCACAAGCTAAAGCTTTTTCCCTTGCAGGTTCCACCTCTTCACCTTGACCTAAATCTGCTGTAAATGTGATAACTTCTGCATTATACTCATCTTGTAACCATTTTAAAATAACAGATGTATCCAATCCACCACTATATGCCAAAACAACTTTTTTAACTTCTTTTT
>JAYEOQ010000183.1:0-10278 GCA_034723215.1 Campylobacterota bacterium
AGCTAATCGACCATATTTTAAATAACATTTATTTTATCATAAAGATAAAATGGTGACTCGTGTTGGATTCGAACCAACGGCCACCTCCTTAAAAGGGAGATGCTCTACCGACTGAGCTAACAAGTCATTTGTTGTTTTGTGGCGGAATTATAATAAAATAAAAACTATTTGTCAAGTGTTTTTCAAAAGAATTTCAAAATTTAATTTTAATGCAGTTTTTGCTGCTTGTATTTGTATCTCTTTCCTATTGCCTTTAAAGTTATAAATAGATACATTTTTATCTCCATTTTTTGACATAACTCCAACAACTACAGTACCTACTGGTTTTGCCTCTGTACCGCCAGTTGGACCTGCTACTCCACTTACTGCCATTGCATAAGTTGCATCAAACTTTTCCAAAGCACCCTTTAGCATCTCTTCAACCACTTCACAACTAACAACACCATACTTTATCATTGTATTTTTTTTTACATCTAACTCTTGCTCTTTTATCTCATTACAATATGTAACTATTGAGCCTTTAAAAATTGAAGATGAACCAGATATTTCTGTTATCATAAAAGAGATTAATCCACCAGTACAACTCTCTGCACAAGTTACAGTGTTATTGTTTTCTTTAAGTTTTTCTTGAAATTTCATCATCTCTTTTTCATTAAATATATCGTCAAACATCAGTGTCCTTTTACTTTACTTTTTTTTTATCATTATTTAGATATACTTTATCTTATTTTACATTATAGGACAATTATTAAAAATGGGTACAGAAACAACTAATACAGAAGAGATCAACTATAAAGATACACTGCAGTTACCAAAAACAACTTTCCCAATGAGAGGAAGTTTGCCACACAACGAGCCAAAGCAATACAAACTTTGGGATGAACAAAAAGTTTACGACAAGATGAAAGCTAACAGAAAAGATTGTGATAGCTTTACTCTTCACGATGGACCTCCTTATGCAAATGGAAATATCCATATCGGTCATGCTTTAAACAAAGTTCTTAAAGATATTATTATTAAGTATCACTATTTTGATGGAAAATCTGTACGATTTACTCCAGGTTGGGATTGTCATGGTTTACCAATTGAGCAAAAAGTTGAAGAGAAGATTGGTGGAAAAAAGAAAAAAGAGTTACCAAAATCTAAACTAAGACAACTATGTCGTGATCATGCTACTAAGTTTGTAGATGTTCAAAGAGGTGAGTTTAAGGAGTTAGGTATCATCGCTGACTGGGAAAAGCCATATTTAACAATGGACTTTAAATTTGAAGCAAATATCTACAGAGAGCTTATTGCTATTGCTAAAAAAGGTCTTCTTATCCAAAGAAGTAAGCCTGTTTATTGGTCTTGGGCTGCACAAACTGCATTAGCAGAAGCAGAGGTTGAGTATGAAGATAAAGTATCTCCATCAATTTTTGTAGCTTTTAAACTTGAAAAGATCGATGCAAGTGTAATCATCTGGACAACAACACCTTGGACACTTCCAGCAAATACAGGAATCTCACTAAACGGTGAAGAGGAATATGTACTTACAAGTGATAATTTTGTAGTAGCAAAAAAACTATACGGTACATTACTAGCTGACGAAGTTATAAAAGGTGATATTGTAAAAGATATAGACCCAAATACTTTAGAAAACTCATTTGCAATAAATCCTTTAAATGGTAAACAATCTAAAATTGTTTTAGGTGACCATGTAATGATGGATGCAGGTACTGGTGCAGTTCATACAGCTCCTGGACATGGTGAGGATGATTATAAAGTTGGATTAAAATATGGACTTGATGTAGTTATGCCAGTAGGTGCAAATGGTGCTTATGACAATACTATAGTAAGAGAAAATCTACTTCCTAACCCTGAAGAATTTTTAAATATGAATGTATTTAAAGCAAATGAGCCGATTTTAGAACTTCTAGGGGATGCACTTCTAAAAAGAGTTGATATTACTCACTCATATCCACACTGTTGGAGAACACACAAGCCTGTAATCTTTAGAGCAACAAAACAATGGTTTATCTCTATGGATGCACCTTATGGAAAAGAGCAAAAAACACTTAGACAAAATGCTTTAGATGCTATAGAAGATGTAGAATTTTTTCCAGCACATGGTAAAAATAGATTAAAAACTATGATAGAGGGTCGTCCTGATTGGTGTATCTCAAGACAAAGAGATTGGGGAGTGCCTATAGCATTTTTTAGAAACAAACTAACAGATGAAATTGTTTATGATGAACAAGTTTTAAACTATGTAGCTATGATTTTTGAGATGAAAGGTGCTGATGCATGGTATGATTTAGAGATCAAAGATCTATTATACCCTGGATGTGGACTTAACCCTGATGATTTAGAAAAAACTATGGATATTTTAGATGTATGGTTTGATTCTGGTTCAACTCAAAATGCTGTTTTAAGAAGTAGAAATTATGATGCTGGAACTTATCCTGCTGATATGTATCTAGAAGGTAGTGACCAACATAGAGGTTGGTTCCAATCATCATTATTAACTTCACTTGCTTCTTCTGAAGTAGCACCTTTTAAATCTATCCTTACTCACGGTTTTACTGTTGATGCTAAGGGTGAAAAGATGTCAAAATCTAAAGGAAATGTTGTAGCTCCAGATAAAGTATTGAAACAATACGGTGGAGAGATACTTAGAATGTGGGTTGCTATGTCTGATTATCAATCTGATTTAAAAATCTCTGATGGTATCTTAAAACAGATGGCAGAACAGTATAGAAAAATAAGAAACACAGGTAAAATTTTACTTGGAAATGTTCACGAACTTGAAGAGATTTGTTCTTTGGATAAGATGTCTGTGACTGATTTATGGATTTTAGATAAAGCTCAAAAACTGTTTTTAGAAGTTGATGAGTCATTTAAGGCAAATGATTATTCAAGAGGGTTAAATAGATTAAACCACTTTTTAGTAGCAGAGTTATCAAATATTTATATTGATATTTGTAAAGATAAGATGTATTGTGATGGAAAAAACTCTGATACAAGAATAGCATCTCAAAGTGCTATGGCTATGATAGCAAAAGCATTTTTAACTACAGTTGCACCAATTTTAACTTATACTATGAATGAGTTAGTTCAACATGCACCAAAAGTTATAACTGATGGTGTTGATTCTATTTTTGATATGCCAAAATATGTTATCCCTGAAATTGAACTAAACCTTAATGAGGAACATTTGTTAAATGCTAAAAGTAAATTTGCAGAGATAAAAGATAAACTAAACAAAGATAAAGTTATAAAATCAACTTTAGAGTTAGTTATCTATACAAACTCCCAAGAGATTTTAGCTTTAGATTCTACTATTGCTGAAGATTGGTTTGTAGTATCTAAAGTTATGAAGTCAAGTGAAGATGGTGCATTAGCAACATTTGAAGTTGATGGTAAATCTTTTGAAGTATATAAAGGGAACAAAGAGAAATGTCCAAGATGTTGGAAGTTTAGAGCATCTAAAGAAAATGCTTTATGTGCAAGATGTAATGAGGTTGTAAACTAACAATGTCTGAACCTGTTACATTGACATTTATATTTCAAACTATCGGTGTGATATTAGCAACAACTGCTCTATTTATACTATTAATAAAAAATAAAACAAAGAAACTAAAGGAAACAACAAAATGAGTATGCCATTTACAGATGAAGATTTACAACAACCAGTTAGTGAAATAATTAAAAATAAAATTGCACCAATGATGGCACAAGATGGTGGAGCGATTGAACTATTACAAATAAAAGATGCAAAAATTTATGTACAACTTCAAGGTGCATGTGTAGGTTGTGCAGCAAGTGGTAGTACACTTAAATTTATTGTTGAAAAAGAGTTAAGAGCTGCTATTCACCCAGATTTAGAGATAGTAAATGTTCCTCAAGGTATGGAGGAAGAGATACTAAATGGGTAATCGCAAAGATACATTAGCAGATGCTCATGCTCTTTTTTCAAATAAAGAGTATGATAAAGCTTTGTTTTTATATTCTCAAGTAATATCACTGGACCCTACAAATATAGAGTACCAAATATACTGTATATTATGTGATTTAGCTTACGATAACGATGCTAAAGCACAACAACTATTTGAGTATTTTATTGTAACAAAAGATATTAATTTTGATGAGTCAGTTAAATATGTACAAGATATAGTAAACGCTTTTGATGGTGATAATAATAAAATGATGAATCTTTTAAAAGATATCTCAAATACAAGTGTAGAATCATTAAATGCTATTGAATACAAAGATTTTATGAATTTAGTTGACTCAAGAGGTTCTTTTAAAGAAGCTTATCAAGATATTATGTTTAGTACTAAAGTAGCAATAACAACAAAAAAAGATTTAATAGATTTTATAGATCAATTAATTGAAAACAATTTTAATAAAACAGCTTATAGCTATCTTGATGGATTTAATGAATTTTTTACTTATGATCAAGAGTTAACAGATTTATATGAGAAATTAGGAAGAAAAGATAGTGATAATAAATAATAAAAATAATATATTTACAGATAATTCTAAAAAAGCTACAAATGAAACTACTTTTGTAGTTTCAAAAAAAAATGAAAAGTTTATAGATGATGCAAAAAAAAATGGATGTACTGATTTTATAAACTCTAATGAACTAAAAAATTATTTTGATTTTTCAAGTATAAAAATTATAGGTATAACTGGAACAAATGGAAAAACAACAACAGCTGCTGCAATATACTCTATACTTCTTGATCTAGGATATAAAGTTGCACTACAAGGTACACGAGGGTTTTTTATAAATGATGAAAAAATTGAAAACTATTCATTAACTACACCTGTTCAACTATCGAATTTTGGTCACATATCAAAAGCTATAGAAAATGGTTGTGATTTTTTTGTGATGGAGGTAAGTAGTCACGCTATCTCTCAAAATAGAATTCAGGGCTTAGATTTTGCTTTAAAAGTTCATACAAATATAACTCAAGACCATCTTGATTATCATAATACTATAGAGGAATATATATCAGTAAAAAATAGCTTTTTTCAAGATGATACAATGAAGCTTATAAATAAAGATGATAAAAATATAAAATTTAAAATGAAAAACGCTTTTGCTTATGGAGCAGAAAACCCAGCTACATATAAAGTATCTGCATATAGTTTAAAAAATGGTATCCATGTAGCACTACAACATTTTTCAAATATAGTAAATTTTAGCTCACCTATGATGGGGTTTTTCAATGTTTACAACTTAACAGCAGCTGTTGCATCTGTAAATCTATTAACAAAAAAACCACTTCAAGAGATATGTGATGTTGTAGAAAATTTTGGTGGTGTTGCTGGTAGAATGGAAGTTGTGAGTCATGAACCATTAGTAATAGTTGATTTTGCTCATACTCCAGATGGTATGAAAGAGGTTTTTAATAGCTTTGCAGGTTATGATATTATTACAGTATTTGGGGCCGGCGGAGATAGAGATAGAATAAAACGACCTCTTATGGGGCAAGTTGCACAAAACTTTAGTAAAGAGCTTATCATAACAGCAGATAACCCTAGATATGAAGATCCAGATATGATTATTGAAGATATTTTAAAAGGTTGCAAAAAGAACGATAATATCACTATAGAATTAAATAGGAAGCTAGCAATACAAAATGCTATAAATAAAGCAAAAGAGTATCCTATGCCAGTAGTTTTAGTATTAGGAAAAGGTGATGAGGAAAACCAAATAATATATGATAAAAAATTTCCTCTTAACGACAAAAAAATAGTTGAAGATATATTAAAATTATAAATCTTCATATTAAGATTATTAAAACTTACTTTTTAGATAGTTTTAAGTAATCTGCGATAAAATTCGCGAAATAAAAATTAAATTAATACAAATTAAAAGGAATTAGTATGGAAATGCCAGCAATGCCACAACCAACATTTTATATATTTAAATGTGAACAAAGTTCACCTCCAGGGATGCCAAAACCATCTTGTGTAAGTGAACAAACAAGAGATCTATTTAACCATATGGCTCAAGGATTAATGCAAAAAGGTATTATGGGTCCTGTTCAACCAATTAGAACAAGTTGTCTAGGTAGATGTCAAATGGGTCCTGTTATGATAATGGAACCAGGTCATCACATGTATGTACAACTTACTAAAGAGAAAATAGATAGAATTATTGATGAGCATATGATTGGTGGTAAACCAGTAGATGAATATATGATACCAGATCAATTTTGGGGTGAGCCTCAACCATTAAGCTAGTTGTTAATAAAAAGTAGGAATATAAAATGACATTCGATATGTTATATAGTAAAATTCATAGAGCAACAGTAACAGATGCAAATCTTAACTATGTTGGATCTATTACAGTTGATAGTGAATTACTTGATGCTTCATCTTTAAGAGTTGGACAAAAAGTAGAGATAGTAAATGTAAATAATGGTGAAAGATTTTCAACTTATGTTATCAAGGGCGTTGCAGGTTCTAAAGATATGTGTCTTAATGGAGCCGCTGCTAGAAAAGTAGAGATAGGTGATAAGATTATTGTTATCGCTTATGGAAACTATAACAGTGAAGAACTTGAAAACTATAAGCCAATTGTTGTACATGTTGATGATGGAAACAATATCACAGAGATTACAAATGAACTAATAGGAAGTGATAGATAATGTTTGATGGGATTGATTTAAGTAAAGTTAACCTTAACGACATGATGGGTCAAGTTCAGCAGATGGCTGAACAAGCAAAAGTTGATGGTGCAAACCAAACTTTTACTTCTAAAGTTGGTGGTGGTATGATTGAGCTATCTATAAACGGAAATTCAGAAGTTACTGACTTAGAGATTGATGATTCTCTTTTAGAAGATAAAGATTCTTTAAAAATTCTTTTAATTAGTGCTATGAATGATGTTATTAAACAAAGTGATGACAACAAAAAAGCTATGGCTATGAATATGATGGGTGGAATGAACCCTTTTGCAAAATAGATGCTAACTATTTTTGAAGATTATCTAAACAGTAATCTTCCAACTTCAAAATCTTTTCATCCTATTTTTGAAGATGCTCTACAAGATATGCTTATAGCTGGTGGAAAAAGATTTCGACCTATGTTACTTCTTTCAATAGTAAATTCAATTCAACCTATGCTCTTTAAAAATGCTTTACCTATAGCTTTAGCTGTAGAATATCTACATACTTACTCTTTAATACACGATGATTTACCTAGTATGGATAATGCTGATTTAAGAAGAGGTAACCCAACACTACATAAAACTTATGACGAAGTAACTGCTATACTTGTTGGTGATGCTTTAAATACACATTGTTTTAATTTAATAGCAAATGCACCCCTATCTAGTGATGTAAAAATTGAATTAATTAATGTTCTTAGTAGTGATGGTGGTATTGATGGTATGATTATCGGTCAAGCTATTGATTGCTATTTTGAAAACCAAAAATTAGAATTAAATCAATTAGAGTTTTTACATATTCACAAAACTGCAAAACTAATAGCAGGAAGTCTTAAAATGGGTGCAATTATTGCAGGTCTTAATAAAAAAGAGCAAGATAAACTTTATAATTTCGGTATTGATATAGGTTTATTATTTCAAATACAAGATGACATTATAGATGAAACAGCTACCGAAGAGGAAGCTGGAAAAACCACATCAAATGATGGAGCTAAAAACTCATTTGTAAATTTACTTGGATTAGAAGGTGCTATTAAAAGTGCCGATAAGTTATCTGCTAAATGTACAAATACCCTAAATAGTTTTGATAAATCTATCACAAAACAACTAAATACTATACTGTCTAAATACCTTAACAGACATCATTAAGAACTAAAATTAGCATATCTTATATAAGAGTGCTAATTTTACTTGACATTCAAAAAAACATCTGCTATACTTCTATTAGCACTCAAAGATTAATAGTGCCAATTTAAGAAAGATGGTAAACAATGATTAATAAAAAAGAGTTTTTATTAGATTCTATTATAAAAGCATATATTGAACATCTTGAGCCTATTGGTTCTGGACAGTTAAAAAGTATGTATGATATTGCTTATTCACCAGCTACTATTAGAGGTTACTTTAAAAAGCTTGGGGATGAGGGATATTTAGCTCAAGAACATGCTTCTAGTGGTAGAACTCCTACTATTGATGCACTGAGAGAATATTGGGAAAAAAGATTAGAATTTAAGCTGTCTAGTATTAATTATGATAAATTAGTAAAACTTGCCAATGATATGAATTTATCAGTTTTTATAAAAGAGCAAACAACAGATACTCTACATAGAATATTAAATGTTGAGAATGTATATATGATTTTGGAGTTTTATAAAACACAAGTTAACGAGAATACAAACTCTTTTGCACTTACTAGTGCTGATGAAACTTATGCAGTAACTATTAAATTTAATAGTGCATTTCATAAATTTCTTACAGATATGAGAGGGCAAACATTTGATGATATATTAGAGATTTCACAACAAGTTGGTGCAAATCATTTACATATTGAACTTAGTCAATATGTACAAAACAATATATTTAAGATTACAAATACAAAACAGTTTTTAAAAACTGCTTTAATGTATGATTTAGATGAGAGAGATATAAACCTTTTTTTAGAAGGTGATATTATGTTAAAGTTGAAACAAGGTGTATATTTAGATAGTTTATTACCAGAGGAGCAAATAGCAATTTGCCATGATACTAACATAGATGGTAAAGCAGTAAAACTGTTAGTTGTTGGTGATTTATCTAAAGATTATGAATATTTTTATAAAGGTATTATATAAAAGAGTTAACAAAAAAAGATGTCGTAACATCTTTTTTTGTTAACGAATATACAGGAGAAAAAATGGAAGAGAATAAAGTAGAAAAAGAAGTTGAAGAGATTATTGAACCTGCTGAAGTAGTTGATGAAACTATAGTTGAAGAGAAAGTGGTAAGCGACGAAGAAAAATTTGCATCATTAGATGAAGAATTTAAATCTAAAATGGAAGCAAAAGTAGCAGAAGCTGAGGCAAAAGCTACAGAAGCAGAAAATAAATTTTTAAGAACACATGCTGATTTTGAAAATATCAAAAAAAGACTAGAAAAAGAAAAATATAGTGCAATAGATTATGCAAGTGAAAAATTTGCAAAAGATCTTTTAGCTCCTATTGATGCTATGCAAATGGCAATGTTAAGTGCAAACGGTGATTTTGAAGCTGAACAAATAGTTGAAAAACTTAAAGAGGGTATTGAATTAACTGTAAAAGCATTTAATAAAGCTTTTGAAAAACATGATATAACAGAAGTTGAATATGATGAGTTTAACCCTGATTATCACAACGCTGTTATGAAAGCAGATAGTGATGAAGTGGAATCAGGACAAATTGTTATGGTTATGCAAAAAGGTTATAAATTTAAAGATAGACTGCTTAGAGAAGCGATGGTTAGTGTAGCTAATTAAGTAGTCATCTTTTAGATAATTAGTTCGTTCGACTACAAAATTTAAAATAATCACTTACCTTAGTAAGCTCATACTTTAAATTTTTTGTCTGCCTTGAACTTATCTAAAATCTAACTACTTAAAAGATTTAAGAATATGACCGAGATGTCAAAAAACTATTGAATAAAAATTTTAATTAATAAAAAATAAAACAAAATAAGGAAATAATATGAGTAAAGTAATAGGAATAGATTTAGGAACAACAAACAGTTGTGTGGCAGTATATGAAGCTGGTGAAGCAAAGATTATATCAAATAAAGAGGGAAAAAATACAACTCCTTCAATTGTAGCATTTACAGATAAAGGTGATATTTTAGTTGGTGAACCAGCTAAAAGACAGGCTATTACAAATCCAGAGAAAACAATCTACTCAATCAAAAGAATTATGGGTCTTATGATGGAAGAGGAGCATGCAAAAGATGCTATGGATAAAGTTGGATACAAAATTGTAAATAGAAGTGGAGCTGCAGCAGTTGAAATTTCTGGTAAAACATATACACCACAAGAGATCTCTGCAAAAATTTTAACAAAACTTAAAACAGATGCAGAAGCTTACCTTGGTTCTACAGTAACTGATGCAGTTATTACAGTTCCTGCATACTTCAATGATGCACAGAGAAAAGCGACACAAGAGGCTGGAACAATTGCTGGTCTTAATGTATTAAGAATTATCAATGAGCCAACTGCTGCTGCACTTGCATACGGACTTGATAAAAAAGGTGAAGAGAAAGTTATCGTTTATGATTTAGGTGGTGGTACATTTGATGTTACTGTTCTAGAGATTGGTGATGGTACATTTGAAGTT
>JAYEOQ010000184.1:0-2010 GCA_034723215.1 Campylobacterota bacterium
ACCCTTTTGAGACTTTAATAATTGCAAAAGATAATATATCTTCAATCATAGAGTGTGAAGATAAAGAGCTTTATGCTTTAAGTGAATTGATGAACTTTGTATTTAAAAAACTTTATAAAGCTTTGGGGGATATACCTTTTAATCTAAGCATAAAAAATGGTGATATTCAAAATAAAAACAACCCAAATAGATTTCATATATTAATAACTCCAAGACTTTATAAAACTGCTGGTTTTGAGATAGACAGTGATATATTTATCAACACATTTATGCCAGAAGATGCAGCAAAAATTTTATTAACAAACGAAGGAGAATAGTTATGTCAGTTTTATTTTGTACAAGCGAGATGTATCCATACGCTAAAAGTGGAGGTTTAGGAGATGTGGCACAAAGTCTTCCTGAAGCTTTAAGAAAAAAAACAAAGGTTTATACTATTTTACCTTTGTATCAGACGATAGATAGGAAAAAGTTTGGTATTGAGTATGCAAATTTAACATTTAATTATGTCATAAATGGTATAGAACATCAATTTGATCTATTTATAAATAAAAAAAACAAATATGAACTATTTATTTATAATCCAATTTTATGTGATAGAGAGGGACTATATCAAGATGGCTATGGTGATTTTGGAGATAATGGACTTAGATTTGGATTATTTTCTTATGCTTGTTTAGAAACTATGCTAAGACTGAATTTAAAAATAGATGTAATACATCTAAACGATTGGCAAACCTCACTTATAGCACTTTTGGTAAAAACAAGATATAAACTTCCACAAAAAGTTATACTAACTATCCACAATCTTGCTTATCAAGGGGTGTTTAGTAAAGATATAATGGAACAGCTTGAGATTGATTGGGCTGAGTGTTTTAAACCCCAAGCACTAGAGTATCATGACCAAGTAAATTTCTTAAAAGCTGGGATATTTTATAGTGATAAAGTAACAACAGTAAGTCCAACATACGCAAATGAGATACAAACACCACTATTTGGAAAAGATCTAGATGATGTTTTAAGGGTAAATAACTATAAACTACAAGGGATACTAAACGGTGTGAGCTACGATACATTTAACCCAAAAAGTGATGATATGATATATAAAAACTATTCACTTCAAACATATCAAGATAAACATATAAACAAAAAGAAACTATTAAAAGATATAGGGTTTATAGAAGCTGATAAACCTTTATTTGTTTTTATAGGCAGATTCACACATCAAAAAGGGATAGACCTTTTAATAGAGAGTTTAAATCTTTTTAAAGATTTTGAAGCAAATTTAGTTATACTTGGAAGTGGTGAAGATCACTATGAAACTATATTTAATAATATCTCTGTTTCATATCCTAATGTATATATAAAAATAGGTTATGATGAGAGTTTTTCAAGAA
Source organism: Campylobacterota bacterium (assembly GCA_034723215.1). Taxonomy (GTDB): domain Bacteria; phylum Campylobacterota; class Campylobacteria; order Campylobacterales; family Arcobacteraceae; genus JAIOSF01. The sequence continues at coordinate 1,395 of JAYEOQ010000184.1, forward strand.
AACTATATGCAGCAGCTGATTTTTTACTTATGCCATCAACATTTGAGCCTTGTGGATTGAACCAAATGATATGTATGAAATATGGATGCTTACCAATTGTATCAAAAACAGGTGGTTTAAAAGATAGTGTGATTGACTTTACAGATGTTGATTATAAACACCTTAAAAATTACTCAGGTATTGGTGTAACTTATGAGGAGCATAATATTTTTTGGTTTATGCATGCTATTGCAAAAGCCTTATCTTTATATGGAAATTATAAAAAATATGAGAAGATATCAAAACATAATATGAAGGTGGATAATTCGTGGAAACATTCCGCAAAAGAGTATCTGGCACTTTATAACTAAAGTGTCAGCTATTTATTTTTTAGTACAAATAATTAAGGGTTTTATATCATGAATAAAAATGCGGGACAACTAGCACCAAAAGAAATTTTAGAAAATATACCAAATCTTGTAAGCTTATATTATACAAAATATCCAGATATAAGCGATGAAACACAAAAAATAAGTTTCGGTACATCAGGACATAGAGGAAGTAGTTTAAAAGGTAGTTTCAATGAAGCACATATTTTAGCAGTAACTCAAGCTGTTATTGATTATAGAAAAGAGAA
>JAYEOQ010000185.1:0-1982 GCA_034723215.1 Campylobacterota bacterium
ATCTCTTGATAAGTCATTTTTATCTATTATATAAGATTCATTAGGTCCTATCTGTTTTGCCATCTCATAAGCTTCATTTGCATGCTTAAGTATATCAATCGTAGTACTTATTTTGTTAAATGGTGCTACACCAATATGGGCAACACTTGCAATATTATATTTTATTGCTAATTTGTCAAATAATATTTTTAAGTTTTTTGTTATTTGTTCAATATCCTTGATATCTTCTTTTTTTACTATAAGTGCAAAAAATGAACCATAAAATCTATAAGCATTTATATCATTATTGTCAGAGTATTCTAAAATATTAGCAAATTCTTTTATAAATTTATTTACAACTTCACATTCATTATCTTTTGAAAAATCAGCAAGATTGTCTATTTTTATACTAAATATATATCCACTACTTTTTTTTATAAACATCTGTTTCATATCAGTTTGAAAAGTTTGATCCTGTTGTAAACCTGTAAGGTCATCTTTGGATAATTCAGCGGTTATTTTTTCTAAGTTCGTATTTAATTTATTTATCATATCCTTTATTTTATTTGACATATCATTCATAGATAGAGAAACATTTTTAAGTTCCAAAGTCCAAGGTATGTTTTTGATAATTTTAAAATCACCTTTAGAGATACTTTTAGCAAGTGAATCTATACTTTTTAGAGGTTTTAAAATAAGTTCTAAAAAGAAAAATAAAATAATAATAGAGATAATAAATGAGATTATAGCATACACAATAGCATTTTTTACCTGCTCATATAATTTTGCATAAGCTTCACCTGCATTTGCACTTACATATATTATCGCTTGTGTTTTCCAACCATTACTGATCTCACTTTTTGTCTCTGTCATTTTCATAGATATAGTGTTTATAAACCATTGTGGTACAGCTTCAAACTTCTCTTCTCTTGATACTTTTACTAATACTTTATCTATTTGCATATCTATTTTAGAAGCAATAGACTTTTTTTCATTATATGCTGTAAAGTTGATAGTAAGTTTTTTATTATTTGGAAAAGTTTTAGATGGGATAAATGAATATACTACGGGTACAGAGTTTGTATCACTTGATATTTCACCCTCTAACTCCTCTAGCTCTTTTTCAAGTTGTAGATCATCTTGTGAAGTTAAAATTTCCCCATCTTTTTTATCTATAGATATCTCTTTGACTTTGTAGCTACTATTTAGCTTGGCTTTTTTTAATAGCTCTTGTTTAGTAAAATTAAACTCAACATCTTCTAGTCTAATCTCCTTATAAAAACCACTATTTCCAATTGCTTTTATTGTTAATTCTATCTCTGAATCTGTTTTATCAGAAATAAGTGATTTTAAACTCATCCCTAAAGATGTTGCAGTGTCTTGTGACTTTGTTGTTGATTCTACTTGTAGATACTCTTTAAAATTATTTACACTAATGATAAAATTACCCGTAAATATCATAAAAAATATAAATGATATGATTATATAAAGTTGTTTAGAAAGTGTCATTTTTTATCCTTTTAAATTCTTGACATCATAGATTGCCATTTTTTTAGTTTATTATCACCTTGATGTTTCAGATCTTTTGTTTTGTTTTGTGCTGCCCAAAGACCAGAAGCATTAAAACTATAAATAGGTTTTAAATCTTTTCTTTTAGTAGCAAGTTTTAGTTTTTTATTTACATTATCTAAGATTATTGGTGTTGAGTTTGGTTTATCATAATAGTTTAGAACCATATGCGCCTCTTCGTATCTTGTACCTAGTCTTTTGAGTTTAACATATGTTATTTTTAATTTATTTTCAGGAACACCCACCGCTCTTAAAGCAAAGTATTTAGCAATTGCAAAATCTTCACAGTCACCAGCACCACGACCTAAAAATTCAAAAGGTGAAGCCCAATAATCTTTTCTCTTCCAAACTCTTCTATCAGACATATATCTTATTTTGTTAAAAAAATCATTAACAGTTTTTAGTTTTTTTATTGTTGTTTTTGTTTTTGCAGA
>JAYEOQ010000186.1:0-1969 GCA_034723215.1 Campylobacterota bacterium
TGTTTTTTATAGATTTGAGACTTGTTTTTTAGTGTCTTGAAGATATATTTTGAAATAAATAAGATAAATAATCTTATTCTTAATGTTTGCTTAGTTTGTTTTGAGAATTTGGTCGGATTTACCTATTTAATCTTAAATATTTATTCTACTGTAACTGATTTTGCAAGGTTTCTTGGCATATCTACATCATTTCCAAGTCTTACACTTATCTCCATAGATAGAAGTTGAACCACCACTAACATCTCAAAAAACTCCAACATATAGTGGTCTGTTTTTTTAGTTTTTATAAAATCATCAGATAGTTCAAAATCAAGCGGACTTATAGCACAAATAGTACTATCTCTAGCACTTAACTCCTCTACATTTGATTTAATCTTATCATATAATAAGTTTTCTGGCATAAGTGCTATTGTAAAAAGTTCAGGGTCTGCTAATGCTATAGGACCATGTTTCATCTCACCCGCTGGGTACCCTTCAGCATGCAGATAACTTATCTCTTTTAATTTTAATGCACCCTCTAAAGCTAATGGGAAAAACACATCACGACCAATAAAGAAAAAACCATGTCCATGAAGGTATCTTTTTGAAAGTCTTTTACATTTTTCATGTAGTTTATCTTCAACTATTAAAGAGTTTGATACCTCTCGTAGTGTGTGTAACTCATCATTTAATTTTTTTGTTTCTATTACATTTTTGTGTTTTGCAAAATATAGTGACATCATCCATAATACAACTGCTTGAGTTGAAAATGCTTTTGTTGAAGCAACACCTTTTTCTATCCCTGCACGAGTTAAAACTGTAGCATCTGCAACTCTTGTCATAGAACTATTATCAACATTACACACAACTATAGACTTTAACCCTGCACCTTTTGCCATCTTTAAAGCTTCTAAAGTATCTGCTGTCTCTCCACTTTGAGATATAACTATAAAAAGTGTATCTGAACTTAAAAGTGGTTCTTTATATCTAAACTCACTAGCAATCTCTACACTACATCTAACTTTTGCTAATCTTTCAAAAAGATAACTAGCAGTTAAACCAGCATGATAAGATGTACCACAAGCACAAATTTTAATCTCATTTATACCATCAATTAAACTTGCATCAAACTCATCAAAAACAATACCATCATCTTCAATTCTACCCATCATAGAGTCAGTTACTACATCACTTTGTTCATATATCTCTTTCTCCATAAAAAATCTATATCCATCTTTTTGAGCAAATTGTTTACTGTTTGATAGTGTTGTCCAATTTACATCTTCACTAAATGTGATACTAATAGCCGTTGCAACTCCACTAATACCATCTTCAAGGTATGCAACATCTGTAGCCAATCCAATAAGTGGAGCATCTGAGGAAGCAAACAGTACCTCATCCTCATTATTTCCTATTGCTATAGCCATAGGTGAACCATGCTTCATAAAAAATATCTTTTCTGGTTCTGATTTTGTAATTAGTAAAATAGAATAAGCACCTTCAAGTCTTGCAATTGTTTTAGTAAATGATAGTTGGGCATCATTGTTTTGATTAAAATAGAACTCAAAAAGATGAACTATAACCTCTGTATCTGTTTGAGATACAAACTTATGACCAGCTTTTTGTAACTCATCTTTTAACTCTTTATAGTTTTCAATTATACCGTTATGTACGACATATGAGTATTCTCCAAGGTGTGGATGGGCATTTAGTTCTGTTGGTTTACCGTGTGTTGCCCATCTTGTATGACCAATACCTATTGAGAAGTTATTGTTATCAGTTGTATCAACTTTCTCTTCCAAATTTTTAATCTTTCCTAATGCTTTTGAAACAGATATAGTTGAGTCTTCAAGTATTGCGATCCCTGCACTATCATACCCTCTATACTCTAACTCTTTTAAACCATCAACTAAAATTTTACTTGTATTCTCTTTTCCTATATATCCAACTATTCCACACATAAACTATAATACCTTTTATAAAAATTTGG
>JAYEOQ010000187.1:0-10105 GCA_034723215.1 Campylobacterota bacterium
TTAGATGCTAAAAAAAATCTACTTCTTATTAAACCAGCTTATAACTTTGAAAAAAGGGTAGATAGAGATGTTATAGTTGAAGAGCCAAAAAAATGGTTCTGGAGCATTATGAAAAAAAATATGGGTATCTATTCACTTGTGATGATTTCCGCAGTGTTTATTAATATCTTTGTTATTTTTATACCTTTATTTATTATGAATGTTTATGATAGAGTTTTACCAAATAAAGCTGTAGATACATTAACTGTTTTAGTTGTTGGTATCTCTTTGATTATAATTTTTGATCTGATTTTAAAGCTTGTCCGTTCCTATTTTTTAGAACAAGCATCTACAAGAGCTGATGTTCGTATGTCAAGTAAAATATTTGATCAGTTGTTAAATATAAGACTTGATGCAAAGCCAGCTTCTACTGGACTTTTTGTAAGCAGGCTTCAATCTTTTGAATCAGTCAGGGAGTTTTTTACTTCTGCTACTATTGCTACTCTTGTTGATATACCGTTTATATTGTTATTTATAGCGATTATATTTTATATTGGCGGTAATTTGGGATATGTTTCTGTTGTAACTATAACTATAGCTTTGACATTTGCTTTTTTTATGCAAAGACCAATTAAAGAGGCAATTTTACAGTCTGCAAAAGAGGATCAGATAAAACAGACAACACTCACAGAAGCAGTAACCGGTTTGGAGATTATTAAAAGTGTAAGGGCTCAAAATCGGATGAGAACACATTGGGAGAAATCGATAAGTCAAACATCTTTTTTTGGAAATAAATCTATCCATCTATCACAGATAGTTACATATTTTACCGGGTCATTATCACAGTTTTCAAGTATAGCTATAGTTGCAGGTGGTGTAATGCTTGCTAGTGAAGGTGAGATGACCATGGGTGGGATTATTGCTGCAATGATGTTAAATAGCCGTGTAATAGCACCTGTATCTCAAATAGTTGGTATGATTATAAGAATTGATAGGACTATGTTATCTTTAAATAATATTGATGAGATTATGAATATGCCCGTTGAGAGACATGATCTGCAACACTATTTAAGTAGACCGGATTTAGATGGAGATATTGTTTTTAAAGATGTTATTTTTTCATACAAAGATAGAAACTTTGATATATTAAAAGGTATAAATCTTACTATTAAAAAAGGTGAAAAAGTTGGTATTATAGGTAGAGTAGGTTCAGGTAAGTCAACTATTGCAAAATTGATTTTAAATCTATATGAGCCTACAAAAGGTTCAGTTCTTGTTGATAACACAGATATAAGACAGATTGATCCAGTTGATCTGCGGCATGCTATAGGCTATGTTCCTCAAGAACCGTTTTTATTTATGGGGACAATTCGTGATAATATCACTATTGGTGATTCCTATGCTACAGATGAAGAGATACTTGAAGCTTCAAAGATTGCAGGGGTTCATGAGATACTTGGTAAACATGAGGCTGGTTATGATCTGATTGTGGGTGAAAGGGGTGAGGGGCTTTCTGGTGGTGAGAGACAGGCAGTTACATTGGCTCGTGCTATTTTATCAAAGTCACAGATTTTAATATTAGATGAGCCTACAAATTCAATTGATGAGCTTTCAGAGATAAAGTTTAAAAATAATTTAAAACATATTATAGAAGATAAGACGGTGATTATTATCACACACAAGCCATCAATTTTAAGTTTGGTTGATAGGCTTATTGTGCTTGAGGATGGAAAAGTTGTGGCAGATGGACCAAAGGATAAGGTTATAGCAAAATTTAATACTCGTAAAACACCACCAGTAAAGGTACAAAATGATTAGAGAATTATATATTTTATTATCAGTTGTTGTTACGGTTGTTTTAATTCAAGTGTTTAATTTCTTTCTATTTCCACCTATGAGTTTTGAACAATTTATAAATATAAAAATTATGAATGTTGGTCCATATAATATTGCTTATGTTATTGGATTTGTATATTTTACAATTTTTGCTATTAATTGGGCAGTTGTACACCCTATAATCTGGTTATTATCTAGATTTCATACAAATGAAGATGTGAACTTTGTACATACCTTATATGCTCAATCACACGCAAAAATAAAAATATATACTCTTATATTATTTATTGTAATTATTGCTTTTTTTACAGGTGCTATATCTTGGGCATATTGGGCACAAATTGATGAGTTAGCAAGAGGGGAGGGGAAAGTTATCCCCGCTTCAAAAATTCAAACAATACAATCACTTGATGGTGGTATCATATCTGATATTTTAGTAAAAGAGGGGCAGTTGATTAAAAAAGGTGACCCATTAATTAAGATTGATACTACAAGATTTAAGGCATCATTAGATGAAAACAGAGATGCTTTAGAGAGTTTAATAGCATCAAAAGTAAGATTAAAAGCAGAGATGTATATAAATATATATAAAAAGTTACCAACTTTAGTATTTAAAGATAAAAAATTGGATGGGTATCCTGGTATTATAGAGATACAAAAAAATATATTTAAAACAAGATTTATAGAGTTACAAACTTCTATAAGAATCCTTAGAATTCAAAATAAACAAAAAAAACAAGAGTTAGTAGAACTTAAAAGTAAAAAAGAACAACTCTATAAATCATTAATGCTTATAGAGGAGGAGATGGAAACAATAGAAAAGTTGGTTAAAAGAAAAGCTTTATCAAATATTGATTTAATCGCTATAAAAAAAGAGCATAATAGCATTTTAGGTGATTATACATCTACAAAACTTTCAATCCCAAGATCAAAACTTTCTATTAAAGAATCTGAAAATAAGATAGCTGAAAAGATTAATATGTTTAAATCTGAAGCTGCAAAAGAGTTACAAAAAGTAAGTTCAGAGATGAATAGATACCAATCAAAAGTTATATCTGAAAGAGATAAACTTGATAAAACTATTATCTTATCTCCAGTTGACGGGATAATAAAACAGATAAATTTTAACACAATTGGGGGAGTAGTTAGGTCTGGTGTAGACTTAATGGAGATAGTTCCAAATAGTAAGATTTTATTAGTGGAAGCTAAAATAAGTCCAAGAGATATTGCATTTATAAATCCTAGTCAAAAAGCTATTGTAAAGATTACTGCTTATGATTTTTCTATTTATGGTGGACTTGATGGTAAGATTGTAGAAATATCAGCAGATAGTATAAAAGATAAAGATACCAAAGATGGTAAAACATACTATAAAATTGTGATACAAACTGATAAAAATTATTTAGAAAAAGATGGTAAGCATTTCTCTATCATCCCTGGTATGGTTGCAAGTGTTGATATAGTTACTGGGCAAAAAACAATTTTAGACTTTATATTAAAGCCTATTTTAAAAACAAAACAATCTGCATTTCATGAGAGATGATTTAATATCCTTTATATAGTTTTTTGGTTAAAATTCATAAAATTAAAGAATAAAAGAGTAACAAAAATATGAAAATAAAACAAAAACAAAAGAAAAATAATTATAAACAGGCATTCTCTTTGATGGAGTTGATGGTTGTTATTATTATCTTAGGATTGTTAGCATCGTTTGTATTACCGAGTTTAACTGGTAAAAGTGAAGATGCTAAAGTGAAGCTAACTTGTGTTCAAATGAAAAGTATCTCTAGTGCTTTAAAGATGTATAAAATTGATAACTCTACTTATCCAACTACTGTTGAGGGTTTGAAGCATTTAGCAGAAAAAAATTATTTTGAAGATAAAAAACTACCTAAAGATTCTTGGGGTTCAAATTATATTTATAGTACTACTGATGACTCTTTTGAGATTTTATCTTTGGGAGCTAACAAAAAAGAGGGTGGAGATGATGATGTACTTTACTCTACATGTGGTGATAAATAAATTAGGTGTCTAAAAAAGCATTTACACTTTTTGAGTTAATTATAGTTATAGGTTTAGTATCTATTATATACTATATGACACTATCAAATTTCAGTCTTAAACAACAAAAACTTGATAGTGTCACTTTGTTAAATCTAAAACAAAATTTACTAAAGTTTGAATTTGAAGATACAATTAGTTTAAAATGTGTAGATGATAAAGATGTAGAATGTTTTGTTTTAATTGATAATGAAATACAAGATGAAAAGATAACTAACCTTTTTAAAACTTGTCCAGAAGTTTATGAGTATTCAAAAGAGCAAAAAAGAATAGAGTTTGATGATTTAGAATTAGAAAATTTAGAAAGCTATAAGATATGTTTTGAATTTAAAATAGATAAATATAAAAACAGTTCTAAATTTATAGTTGATACTTCTGATGGTGTGTTTATCTATGATAATATTTCAAAACAACCAAAAAAAATAAAATATATAAATGATATTGATTTATATTTTGATGATAAAATTAGTGAGGTAAAAGATGCTTTTTAAATATAAAGGTTTTGATAGTTTAGGCAAAAAAACAAAATCTACTATTGAAGCTTCCAATATAAAAGAAGCTAAAGCAAAACTAAAACTAAAAAAAATTATCTGCCTTGAGATAAAAGAGAATAGTTTTAATATAACTAAATCTTTCTCATTTAAAAAAGCTCATAAAATTGAGCCTTTGGTTTTATCTGTTATAAGTCGTGATTTAAGTATCTATCTAAAATCTGGTATCTCACTTTTAAATGCAATACAACTTATCAATGAAAGATATAAAAAAGATAGAAAACTTAGTCCATTTTTTGAATCACTTGTGACATTTTTAGATGAGGGAAAAATTTTTTATACATCACTTACACTACAAAAATCAATTATACTACCAGAGTTTTATCTACAATCGATTAAAATAAGTGAAGATGGTGGTATTTTAGAGGGTGTTTTAGTTGAACTTTCAAACTATTTAAAAGAGCAAGATGTGATAAATAAACAGATAAAATCAGCTTTAGCATATCCTATGTTTATACTTGCTGTTTCTGTTTTGATGGTTGGTTTTATGTTGAGTTTTATAGTACCAAAAATCACTGCTATCTTTGAACAGTATGATCAAGCCTTACCTCCTATAACTGCTTTTGTGATAAAAGCTGGAGATTTTGTAAATGATTATTATCATCTACTGTTTATATCTATGTTTGTATCTATTTTTAGTTTTGGTTATATGATGAAAAAATCATACAATTTTAAATATGCTGTTGATAAAATATTGTTGAAAATACCTTTTATAGGTTCACTTATTGAGTTAGGGGAGCTTAGTCGTTTTGCTTATATGAATGCAATTTTAATAAAATCTGGTATTCCTATAGTTCAATCTTTTAAATTAGGTGCAAATATTTTAAATAATGCTGTGATACAAAAACTATTTAAAGATGCAAGCTTAAAAGTTGTAGAGGGTGAAAGGTTATCAAAGATACTTGATAACTCAAAAATATATTCAGTTGATATAGCGTTTATACAAGCTATAGCTATTGGGGAAGAGACAAGCCAGTTAAGTGTGATTTTACAAAACTTATCTGAACTGTATCAAACATCAAATAAAGATAAAATAGGTCTGTTTTTATCATTACTTGAGCCTGCTTTTATGTTGATTGTTGGGTCTATTATTGGGTTTATTGTTGTTGCAATGTTGTTACCAATATTTAGTATGAATTTTTAGGAATACAAAGGTTATGAATTCTAAAAAAAGTATTGTTTTACTTATTACTATTTTTTTTATATCTGCTATTTCAGTTTTGATTTTACAAAACTTAGATGATACTGATCAATATTTAGATGAAACCAAATCTCAAAATATGATAGCACAAACACAAATAACTATTCAAAATATCAAAGAGGAGATACCAAAATATTTAAAAAAGAATAAAGAGAATATTGATGAAATATTAGAAAATACCGAAAATATACCTTTGAAGTTTGGAAATGTTGATATAAAACTGAGTATCCAAGAGTATGAGTTACCTTTATTTGATATAAATAACCTAACTAAGCAGATAAAAGATAGTGATGAGTTTGTAAATAACATAACTAATCAATATGATTTTTTAGAAATCATAAAACAAAATAAATACACAAATCAAAAACAGATAGATCAATCTATAAATGAATATATAAAATTAACAAGAGATAAAAATATATTAAATATAAAAGATATGTTCACATATATAAAAGCTGATGAAAAAAGTAGATTTATTAAATGCAATTGTGATATAAAAGTTGGTGATGAAACTTCTAAATTCTTATTTATTTTTGATTTAAATAAAAAAGATACTGTTTTAGAACTTTTTTCTTATAATTAAAAATTGATACTTTTAATAATCGTCTAAGTTTAGTTATGTAATAATTCTCTCAATTTTAAGAGAAACTTCTCTTATATGTTGTTTTAAATAACATTTGTTGTGCCAAACTTGTTGTGAAGCAAGGACGGAAAGCTATGGGTCTTATGAGTTAAGATTGCCAAGTTACCAAATTAATACATTATATAAATCTCTTGATTTATAATTTAATTTTCCATCCACTATATTCACCTTTTTTAAACCAAATATTTATTTAATTTAATTTAATTTATTATTGTTGTGCCAAACTTACTGTGAAGTAAGGACGGAAAGCTATGGGTCTTTTTTTTAAGATTGCCAGGTTGCCAAATAGATTATAGCTCTATGTAAGTTTGCTCAATGATATTTTCGTAAAGGGATATTATGAATAAACAAAATAAAACAAATATTATTGGTTCTTTATTATTTGTACCACTATTAGTAAGTTTTTCTTATGGTAGTACACAAATAGTTCAACCAACAAACTCTACAAATACTATTGTACTAGATACTAAAAGTAACTATCATATGTATTTAACAAATATTACAAACCATACTTCAACTCAAACTTTGAGTGAAGTTGTTTTTGAAACTATCAACGATGATTTAAAAAACAAGGTAAAATTTAAGTTAGCAAGTAGATTAAATCAATTAGAAACTAAACTTGAGAATATAAAAAGTGAGATATCTATATTTTTAAATTTAGAAAATCAACTAACTAATCTTAGTAAAAAAGATATTCAAAATCATCAAAAAGCATTAATTAAAAGTTTTGATAAATTAAACAAAAGTGTAAATCAATTAAAATCTTTTGAAAGAAAATATAAGATTGCTAAATTATCTAAAACTTTAAAAAATGCTATACCAAATAATGTTTTAAATAAAAAGTTTACTCAAAGTGTAAAAGCAATCTCAGCACAACTTAACATTAAAATCAATAACATTGCAAAGCCTATTGATGATGCGGCTGTTGAAGTTGCAGAGGTTGAGGATGTAGCTGTTGAAAGTCCACAAATTTCATATACACATATACCAACAAGTGATAATTTAACTGATGCTATGGCATATAGATTTTTAAATATGGCAACTTTTGGTGCAACACCAAAATTAGTTAAAGAACTTAAATCTAAAGGTATTGTAAAGTGGCTTGATGACCAACTTAATATGGAATATGATTTTGACAAACAAAGTGTTTTAAAAGAGCATATGAGAATGGCTTTAAATGTTGTTCCTGAAGATTATAATAAAATTTATAGAGACCCAAAAACAAATAAAGCTTATACACCTACAATAGAAAGTTATTTAGCTGACAATAATATCAATTTTTACCATTTTGACAAGAAAAAAGGTAGAGGTTTGAACTGGCATTCAAGTTCTTTATTTAAAGGGCAAATGGAAGATGAACAACAAGTTCGTCAAAGAGTTGGTTATGCACTTAGTCAAATAGTAGTTGCATCTCAATCTACAAGTCAATCTTTTTATTCAAGAGCTGAAGCACTATCTCATTATTATGATCTATTGTTAAAACATTCTTTTGGTAACTATGGAGATCTTTTATATGATGTATCTATGACCTCTGCAATGTCAACTTATTTAACTTATGAAGGTAATAAAAAAACACATATTGTAGAAAATGGTGATGTTAATATAACTATCACACCTGATGAAAATTATGGTCGTGAACTTATGCAACTTTTTAGTATCGGTTTATATAAACTAAATATGGATGGTACTATAGATAAGGTAGATGGTGTACCAATTGCTAGTTATGACCAAGAAGATGTAAATGAACTATCAAGAGTATTTACTGGTCTTTATAGTGCTGGTGGTGATGCTGAGTTTGGAAGTGGTATTGGTTTAGTTAATGGTATTAAAAAGAAAAGAGCAAGCACTATTCACCCACTTAAATGTAATAACCAATGGCATGATGCTGGTGATAAAACAGTTCTAAAACAAGCAATAGGTGGAAGTAGTAATTGTGTTTCAGAAGTAAAACGAGCTATTGAGATATTAACAACTCATGATAATATGGCACCATTTATTAGTAAAAAATTAATTCTTAGACTTGCTAAATCAAATCCAACTAGTGGATATATTTATCGTGTTGCAACTAAATTTGATGAAACTGATGGTAATTTAAAAGATGTTGTTCGTGCAATACTTCTTGATGAAGAGTTATGGTCAGATATTGTTTCTGGTACTGCAACTAAGATTAAAGAACCATATCTTAAATTAACAGGAATGTTAAGAGCATTTGATGTTAAACCTGCACCACAATGGGTATTTAAATTAGATAAGAATACTAGAAGATTAGTTAAATATCCTAGCTACCGTATATCTGGAAAAAATATATCTGATATATTAGGACAAGCACCAACATTTTCACCTTCTGTTTTTAATTTTTATAATGACAACTATGTCCCTACACATGAAGATTTTAAAGCTTACGATCCAGATGATAGTTTAGTAGCTCCTGAGATTAGTATTCAAACTATGAGTTATATAGTTAAATTTAGTAACTTTTTAGATGAGCGAATCTTAGATTTAGATGAAAATGTAATAGTTGCAAAATCAAGTAAAAGTAATAAAAAAGAGGCAGTGAATAATTATTTTTCAAGATTTACAACTAATACTGATCCTAAGTTTCTAATCAATATGGAAGGTGCTTATTTATTAGCAAAAGATGCACTTGAAAATAATCCAGGTAAAGGATTAGAATATAAGTATAAACTAGCAACCCAACAAGTAACAGATTGGTTATCAATTCGTTTAATTGGTGAAAAGCTACCAGATGAATTAAGAGAAACAATTATAAGTAACTTTAGTCAAATTCGTATTAAAGGTGGTAAGTCTGTAGAACAGCGTCTATCTGAGGAACTTATTAAACCACTAGTGAGAGTTATTGTTGACTCTACATCATATTCAGTAAACTAAGGAGTATATAATGAATAATAATTTAAATAGAAGAGATTTTCTTAAACTTGTAGGAAACAGTTCAATGGCGGTAGTTTTATCTTCATACCTTGCACCAGTAAAACTAATGGCAAATGATGGTAGTGGACTTGATGACTTTAAAGCACTTGTAGTGATACAAATGGGTGGTGGTAATGATGGTTTAAGTATGTTTGTTCCAACTGAAAAAACAGACTATGAACAATATACTAAAGCTCGTACAGAAGAGCTTAGAATAAAAAAGAATAATATGATGGGGAACTTAAGAGCAAATAGAGAGGGAAAATATACTGATTATACAGAAAATATGAACTTCTTAAATCTTGGGATAGGAGAAAATAACTTCTATATTCCTGATGGTAAAAATTCTGCAACTTCAATATATACAAAAGGTTATTATCTTCATGATAAACATTTTGATAGTAAAATAGCAACTAATGGACTTATGCCTGAACTTGCAAATATACTTGACCAAGGTAATGGTGCTGTAATTCAAAATGTTGGTAATGCTAAAAAAATATATAAAAAAGAGAACCTTGGTAAAGATTCAGGAAATCTTCCTCCATTTGGTGGTTCACATGATGAACAAACTATATTAATAGAAACAGGACAAGCTACAAATATATATCATGATACAGGCTGGATGGGAAGACTTGCAGATGAGTGGAAAAACTTAGATATAAGAAGTCAACACGGAATGAATATCAATCTATCAAGTTTTGGTGCTAAAAGGATGATGCAAGGGAAAACTACTACAAGTTTCAATATGAGTTATGAAGGACCAACAGACTTTAGGCGTTTAAATAAAAGTGCATATCAAGAGATAGCAAATATTGAAAGAAGAGATATATTTAAAAACCTATTTAATAGTTCACGACAAGATACATATGATAATCTTAATGATATATTAAAAGATTGGGAAACAGT
>JAYEOQ010000188.1:0-1960 GCA_034723215.1 Campylobacterota bacterium
AACAGAAACTATGGAGAGTAAATTATGAGTATAATTCAAGATGCATTTGAAGCAAGAAATAAAAAAATAAATAAAATTGAGAAACTAAAAGATATAAAATCTATGGCACAAGCTATGGATGATTTGAAATCTTATGCTTCACAAGGATATGAAGCTATAAAAGATGAAGATTTAACATACTACTTTAAATGTTTTGGGATATTTGACAAAAGAAAAGAGAATGGTGAAAACTCATTTATGATAAGAGTAAGAATCCCAGGTGGTCAAATCAACTCAAAACAAGCAAAAGTTTTAGGGGAAGTTTCAAGAAATTATTGTGATAATAGTTTAGATTTAACTACTAGAATGCAAGTAGAAATAAGATATATAAAAATAGAAAATCTACCTACTATCTTAGAAAAATTAGATTCTGTTGGAATATCAACATATCAAACAGGTATAGATAACTTACGAAATATTTTAACTGATCCACTTGATGGAGTTGCTACTGATTGTAAAATAGAATCAATGCCAATACTTAAAGAGTTACAAGAGGTCTTTTTTAAACAAGAGGAGTGGATAGGTAAACTTCCTAGAAAATTTAACACAGCTATTAGTGGAAGTTTGTCAAATAGATGTAATATTATTGGTCATGATTGTTGTTTTTATTTGGCATCTAAAAAAATTGGAAAAAATGATACATATGGATTTAATGTAGCCCTTGGTGGAAAAGTAGGAGTTGTAGCAAGTAAAGCAAATGTTTTCTTAAAAGATAGCGATGAAGTGGTTTCATTTTTTACAGCACTTATCAAGATATTTAAAGAGTATGGATTTAGAGATAATAGAAATAAAAATAGACTTCATTTTTTAATAGAAGCTATTGGTATGGAAGAGTTAATCAAAGCAGTTAAACTAAAAGCAAATAGTGATTTTCAAGAAGCAGGAGAAGAGATACTAAATAATGAGATGTTTAATTCTACAGATGGTTTTTTAAAACAAAAAGACAATACAAATGCGATACATTCAATTATAACAGCAGGTGTATTTAGTGGAACTTCACTTATAAAAGCTTCACAAATAGCAGAAAATTATGGAAGTGGTGATATCCGTATAACTTATGAACAAAATATTTTTATTCTAGGTGTAAGCGATGATAAAAAAGATAAGTGTTTAGATGATGATTTTTTCAATATTTACAAAAATATAAATACACCATATATAAACAATCTTATCACTTGTATTGGTAGCAAAAATTGTCAATATGGAATTATAGAAACAAAAGGTATCTCAAAAGAGATATGTGAATACCTAGCATCACAAACACCTCTTAGTAAAGATGAAGTTGTAAGACTTTATTGGTCTAGTTGTATTAAAGGTTGTGGATTAAATGATTTAGGGGATATTGGTTTTCAAGGTGCAAAATTTAAAGATGAGAATCAAAATATGGTACTAGGGGTAAATATCACTCTAGGTGGTAAGATGACCAAAGAAACCAAAGAGGGACGACTTTTATATAGTAAAATATCAATACCAGATGCTAAAATAAAAATAGCTAAATTGATGAAAATTTATAAAAATGAAAAGTTAGATGGTGAGAGTTTTGAGGCTTTTGATGATAGGGTTTTAAGTGGATTATTAATTGAAGATATTCAGAAAAGATTGTCATAGAGTAAAAAAATAAATAAATTAAAATGAGCAGTTATATTAACAATTGATGATATGAAATATTACAAATTAACTGTATAATAAATATACAGTTAATTTGATAATTAATCTTTATTAAATGATATACTTCTTTTATCTTTACTAGTAATATAGTAAAAAATTATAAAAAGAAGGAAATTTAGATGAAGAATAAATTAGTATGGCTTTTAGCCTTATTTTTATCTCCAGTTTTAGCATTTGGTGCTGATACTTTAGATACAGGAGATACTGCTTGGATGATGGTATCAACAGCAGTTGTATTACTTATGACACCAGC
>JAYEOQ010000189.1:0-1945 GCA_034723215.1 Campylobacterota bacterium
GCCAAAAAATTAGAGTGTACTATGATAGTTACAAACGATAAAAACTTTGTAAGTAAAGATATGAAATTAATAACTAGTAAAGAGTTCTGTAAAGAGTTTGATATAAAGGATATAAAGTGAGTTATTTCGCAAAAAGAATAATACCATGTTTAGATGTAGATAATGGAAGAGTTGTAAAGGGTGTTAATTTTGTAGGGTTAAGAGATGCTGGAGATCCAGTTGAAGTAGCCAAAAGATACAATCAAGAGGGTGCTGACGAGATAACATTTCTAGATATTGGAGCTTCACATGAGGGGCGTGATACTATAGTAGATGTTGTAAAAAAAGTTGCCAAAGAGGTATTTATACCACTTACAGTTGGTGGTGGGATTAGAAAACTTGATGATATTTACAATCTTTTAAATGTAGGATGCGATAAAGTAAGTGTAAATAGTAGTGCGGTAACTAGACCAGACTTTATAAATGAAGGTGCTAAAAGATTTGGAAGCCAATGTATTGTTGTAGCTATAGATGTAAAAAGGGTTGCAGATGGAAGCTATCATGTTTTTGTAAAAGGTGGTAGAGAAGATACAGGGCTTGATGCTTTAGAATGGGCAAAAGAGGTTTATGATCGTGGAGCTGGTGAAATATTACTTACTTCTATGGATGCAGATGGGACGAAAGCTGGTTTTGAAACAAATATTACAGGTATGATTAGTAAAGCTATTGATATACCAGTAATTGCTTCAGGTGGAGCAGGAACTATGGAACATATAAAAGATGCATTTGAATGTGGTGCAGAAGCTGCACTTGCTGCTTCAATCTTTCATTTTAAAGAGATAGATATTATGGATTTAAAAAGATATTTATCTTCAAACAATATACCAGTGAGACTATAATGGAAAATAGATTCGATATATTAGCCCAACAGTGGGATAGTAAACCTCAAAGGGTTGAAAGTGCTATGAAATTTGTTGACCATATTAAAAGTGATTTAAATAGAGATATATCAAGTTACACTATCTGCGATTATGGATGTGGCAGTGGTTTAGTTTCTTTTGGATTTGCCGATGATGTAAAATCAATAGTTGGGCTTGATTATTCAAAAGGTATGGTTCAAAGATTTAATGAAAAAGTTAAAGAGTTAAATTTCAATCATCTAAAAGCAAAACAACACAATATAAATAAGGAAAATTTATCTTCAAATCAATTTGATTTAGTAGTTACAAATATGACTATGCATCATATAGAAGATATATCTAACTTTATTAAAATATTAAAAAACTCTTTAACTATAGGTGGTTCTCTTTATATATCGGATCTTATTACAGAGGATGGAAAGTTCCATTCTATGGGAAATGATGATGTAGAACATTTAGGTTTTGATGAAGAAACTTTATATAAAGAGTTCACAAAACATGGATTTGAAAATATAGAATTTAAGATTTTACAAACTATAAAAAAAGAGCAAGGTGATTATCCTATTTTTGTTATATCTGGAGTATCAGTATGATTGTAAGTGCAGGAAAAAATGAAACATTCCCTTTTGCAGTTCCTATTGGGGTAGGATTAATTGAAAGTGCGATGAACTTAACAAGAGTTTGTTTATTTGATAAGCCAGATTATATTTTATTTATTGGTTCAGCAGGAAGTTATGGAGAAAAAAATATATTTGATATTGTTGAAAGTTCAAATGCATCAAATATAGAGTTGTCTTTTTTTAGAGATGATGCATATACACCTATAGACAATGTATTAAGATGTGAAGATCCAAAATTTAAAAGTGATACAATAGTAAACTCATCAAATTATATCTCTACAAACAAAGAGCTATCAAAAGAGTTTGAAAACTATGGTATAGGGTGTGAGAATATGGAATTTTATTCTGTAGTAAAAGTTGCACAGGAGTTTGAGATAGATGTAAAAGGTATTTTTATCATTACTAACTATACTGATAAGAATGCAC
>JAYEOQ010000190.1:0-9962 GCA_034723215.1 Campylobacterota bacterium
CTATGGTAAATATATTTAAAGAGATAGAGTCAGATATAAAAACAAAGTCTAAAAATATTGATGGTGATTTAACATCTTGGGCAACACAAGGGGTGCTTCTTATAAATACTATTTTAACAGTTGAAGATTCAAAACCAAAGTCACACCATAAAATTGGTTGGGAGATATTTACAAACACTATTATCAAACATATCAATGATAACTTTTCAAATATTGTATTTATTTTATGGGGTGCTGGGGCTATTAAAATGGGGAAACTAATAGATAAAAATAAACATCATATTTTAACAGCACCCCACCCTAGTCCACTCTCATCATATCGTGGTTTTTTTGGTTGTAAACATTTTAGTAAAACAAATGATTTTCTAAAACAATATGGGAAAAAAGAGATTGTATGGTAGATTTATATTTTTTAATTGACTTAGTACTTTTTATATTTATATCTTTTGCTATCTATTATAGCTATCAAAATAAAATATATATCAAAATATTTAACTATTTTAAACTATTTTTGATTATTACTATTAGTGCAAAACTTGCATCTTTTACTGGTATAAAACTTGAAAGATTAAATATAATATCATCAGATACATACACAACAGTTGTATTGATAGGTTTTTCTTTAAATATTTTAATATTTTATTATGGAGATAAGTTTATATTCAAATTTATTGATAAATTTGTAAATAGCAATTTAATAAAAGATTATTTTGCAAAATTAATAACAGTAATAGAAGTGGTTGTAATAACAACATTTACTCTATATATTTTAATGCAACTTTCAATCTCTAAAAGCTATATCCACCCTACTTTGATGAAAAGCTACAGTTATCCATATATAAAAAAGTTTTATATAAAATTTCTAAATGATGATTTTTTAAATATGGTATTAAAAGCAGATACTGGTACAAACTATAAAGAGGTGATATTTAAATCATTTAAAAATGGTTTTAATTGATTTAAATATCTAAAGTAAGCGAAATCTCATCACAAATAGGAAAATGTTTACACTTAATACAATCAGCCCATATTTTTGTCTCTGGGATAGATTCTTTTAATATCACTTCAAAACCAAAAGCTTCAAACAGTTTTTGTTTATATGTTAAAACAAGCAGTTTTTTTACAGTTAATTTTCTACCTTCATCTACACAATGATTTATAAGTTTTTTGGCAATCCCTATCCCTCTAAAATCACTATGGACTATAAGACTTCTAATCTCAGCTAATGTTGTTGTATATATATGTAAAGCTACAAAACCAATTATAATGTTTGTTTCTTTATCTTTAATAGCAACATATGACCTAATATTTGTTGCCATCTCATTCTCATCACGAGGTAAGATATTACCATTCTCAACATCACTTAGCACCAACTCCTGCATCTGTTTAATATGAGATAAATTTGGTTTAAATAGTTCAAATTTAGTATTAAAATTATCCAATATTATTCACCAAATAGATAATTTGATATTTTTTTCTCTAGCTTTTCTATACCTTTATTTTTTAAATTAGATATAAAAATACCATCAGGATATTTAGTTTTTAATTTTCCCAAATCAGATTGTTTTAATTTATCTATTTTTGTAAAAGCATTGATAACTATCTGATCACCTCTTTTTATATGATTTAAAAAATCATCAACACTTTGGTCTATATCCAAAGTAGGATGTCTTGCATCTATAAGATGTACAAATATCTGTAAAGATGGTCTTTTTTCCAAAAAATCTGTAAGATTTTGATGCCAATTCTTTTTTAACGATTTTGAAACTTTTGCATATCCAAAACCAGGAAGGTCTACAAACCTTGCATAATAATTTGGATTCTCTTCACTATTATAATCTTTGAATGTAATATCAAAATAGTTAATCAACTGTGTTTTACCAGGTGTAGATGATGATTTTGCAAGGCTTCTCCTTTTTGTAAGTGAGTTTAGCAACGAACTTTTACCAACATTACTCCTACCTAAAAAGGCTATCTCTGCCCTATCTGGCGACGGAGAATCATCCAATCTTTGAGCAGATGTTAAAAACTCTGCATTTACTAATTTTAAATCTTTCATATCTCTTCTTTTTTATTTACTTTCTTTATCGTTTAATTTTAATCTAAATTTTATAGGTTTATTTTGCTCGCCCTCTATTTTTGTATGCCCCGTAAGCTCATCAATATAAATTTTATTTGCTATTATTTTTTTACCATCTTTTTCATCTTCTAAATATCCATTTCCAATTATAATATATTTTTGTTTTTCGGGATAATAAAATACTGTATCACCTTTACCCCTTAAAACATTGTCTTTTGTGTACAATACAAATGAGACATCACCAACTGCTTTATAATCTTTAGGTATCTGTTTTGTTGAATCATCTTTTGATTTTTTTGTATTTATATATAGTTTTTGACAAAGTAAAACATCTCTGTTTTTTGTCATCTTTACATCACCTTTAAAATACATAATATTTTTTTTCTCATTGGCTTCAAAATGGGTAGCATCTATATTTAAATAGTTCTCTTCTGCTTGTAGAGTCAGTGTTGATAATATAAAAAACAATATAAGATATACTCTATTTAGTTTCATTTGAATCCTTTAATTTTATTTTAAAATGTGCCTTAGAAGCTTCTATATTTTTATTTACAGAATCTAAATATATACCAACACCCTTGAGTTCACTATCACCTTTATAAAAAGTAAAATTTGTATTGTTTTGTGCTATTTTTGTTTTTAAATTGTACTGTAACTCTTCTGTTTCTAAGTTAAAGTCATCAGTATTTAAAAGATGAATATCACCTATTAAAGTTAATTTATCATCTCTTTTAACCATCTGCTTTGCACTTAGTAGATTTATTGCTGAACTATTATTATCTTTTGAAACTATAACTGTTTCAAAAGATTTTTCATAATTTTTAAAAATAAATCCTTTTTCAAATTGTACAATTTTTTCAAGACCTTGCTCTGTAATATCATATACAATTGAGTTCTCTAAAACTAATAATGGTTTCTCATCAGTTTTAGCCACTTTTATATCACTCTTCTGATTATAAAATAAAAATATTATAGCTATAACAAGCAGAAGATATATAAATTTTGTTATACCCATAACTCTTTTAACTCTTTATGATTATCAAGTTTTAAAATATATTCTACCATCTCTCTTACTGCTCCATAGCCACCATTTGATTTTGTTACAACATCACATGAGTTTTTTATATCTTCAACAGCATCCCCAACAGCAAATGAAATTCCAACTTTTTGTAACATTTTAAAATCGTTTAAATCATCACCAATACCAGCTGTTTGTTCCCAAGTGATATTTTCCTCTTTTAATATATTTTCCAGTATCTCATCTTTATTATCAACACCTTGATAAAGATGTGTAACACCTAACTCTTTTGCTCGTCTTTGAACCAAGGTAGATTTTCTTCCAGTTATAATTGCAACTTTTTTATTGTATTTTTTTGTCCAAGATGCTATTGCTAATCCATCTTTTACATCAAAATTTTTTAACTCATCACCATTATTAGTATATATGATTTTACCATCAGTTAAAGTTCCATCAACATCTAAAACTATAAGTTCTATCATATTTTACAATACACCTTTAGTACTAGGGATTCCCAACTTTTTATTCTCTACTAATGCTCGTCTAAGTGCTACTGCAAAAGCTTTAAATGATGCTTCTATTATATGATGTTTATTTCTACCTCTTTGGATAATAATATGTGCTGTAATTCCACTATTGATTACTAATGCTTGAAAAAACTCCTCTACAAGTTCAACATCAAAGTTTCCAACTTTTCCTTCAAGTTCAACATCATAAACTAAAAATGGTCTATTACTTAAATCTAAATCACAAGATACACAAGCTTCATCCATAACAACTGAACTATTTCCATATCTTTCAACATTTTGTATAGGAAAAATCTCTTTTTTAAGTAGTTGTCCTAAAACTATAGCACAATCCTCAACACTATGATGATCATCAACTTCAATATCACCTTTACAAGTTAGGTTTATATCTATAGTACTATGTTTACTTAAAGCTTCTAACATGTGATTAAAAAATCCAATACCTGTATCAATTTTATATTTTCCTGTACCATTAATATTAATACTACAAGATATATTAGTCTCTTTTGTTTCTCTTATCATCTCACCCATTATATACTCCCTAAATTTATATTTGCAATTTTATTGTGCAATAATCATTGCACCTTCTAAATTGTTAGATTCTTTAAAGTCACTTGCTTCATTTTCACTTTTAAATCCACTTATCCATACTCTTTTTATCTTTGTTTCATTCAAGTAACCATCTTTTAAAACAACTCTGTATCTATTCTTATCTAAAATCATCTCAAATTTTCTTTTTGTTACTCTTGCACCCTCTGCCCTTGCAAATACACCAACTTGAATATAATAGTTTCCAACACTTTGTACTGCCATCTTCTCTTGGGCTGTTTGGGCAATTTTACCGTTAAACCCTAGTACAGTTAATCTAACTTTTACTGTACCTTTTTTTACCATATCAATTTTATGTGCCGCCACATTTGATAAATCAATAATTCTACCTGCTACAAATGGTCCTCTATCATTAATTCTAACAATTACTGACTTCCCATTCTCTATATTATATACATCTACCATTGTATTCATAGGTAATGTTTTAGAAGCAGCTGTATATCCATACATATTATATATTTCACCGTTACTTGTTTTCTTTGCATGAAATTTTGGACCATACCAAGAAGCAATTCCATTAAATTTGTCATCTATATGAGCTACCGTTGGATAGTATTTTTTTCCAAAAACAACATA
Organism: Campylobacterota bacterium; assembly: GCA_034723215.1. Lineage (GTDB taxonomy): Bacteria > Campylobacterota > Campylobacteria > Campylobacterales > Arcobacteraceae > JAIOSF01. The sequence goes on from JAYEOQ010000190.1 coordinate 4,811, forward strand.
AGGACGCATAGTTGCTCTATGCATAGCTTTACTATTTCGTATCTTTTTATTACTACTACCCATCTGTTTATTTTGTTTATACGCATAAGATGGTGAACTATAGCTCTTACTTGTATATGTATATCCGCCACAACCTGATATTAACACTACTATAGACAATAGTATTATATTTTTACTCATATTTAATAACAATTTTATCCCCTATTTTTATCATACTCGTTTTTAGATGGTTATCATCCATTAACCTTTTTAAATCTACTTTATGCTTAGATGCAATTTTATTTAATGTATCACCAACTTTTACTATATATTCATCGATTTGATTATATTTATCTAAAGTTGTAGGGATAAATAACTCTTGATTTATATTAATAATATTAGATTTAAGACGGTTATGTTTTTTTATCATTGTATAATCAACCCCATAGGTCCTTGCTATTTGACCTAAAGTATCCCCAGATTTTACAACATATCTTTCAAATTTTGTTGCTATTAAGTTATCTTTATTTAAATTGTATCTTGAAAGTTTAGAGTACGGTATATATAATGTATAATATTCTCTATCCAATGGCAATATATCTTTTTTTATATGTTGATTTAACTCTTTTAGTTTATTTTTATCTACACCAATTAGTTTTGCAACATTTCTTAATAATATTCCACCTTTAACATCTATAGAAGCAATAGGATCACTAATTCCTCTATTTAATAGATGTGTGTTTTCATCTTTTATTAAAAAGTCACTGTTATTCATTAAAGCAAGAGAGATTATTTTTCTAATATAATTACGACTTTCATTTGGTAAATATTGCCTTTTAGTTTTAGATTGAACAACTAATAGTTGCTCTATATCAGGCTTTTGTTCCCACTTTTTAACCTCTTTATATATTTTATTTAGCTTTCTAAATTTTACCCGTTTTGATTGATAGTCCCTAATAGTTTGTCTAAAAAGATTTATTTTTTTATCGTTTCTACATACTTTATAGCCTACAGATTCACAATGCATATCTATAGTTGCTCTAGTGATCCCCTCTATTACACGACCTTCACCACAATTATATGCAACAGCAGCTAAATACCACTTTCCAAACATCTTATGCAATAACTTCAAGTATGTTACAGCTGCTTTGGTTGACTTTAGTATATCCATTCTTTCATCAATGAATTTATTAGTTTCTAAACCATAATGCTCACCAGTTTTTGGCATAAATTGCCAAAGACCTTTTGCTTTTTTATTTGATTGTGCATCTAAAACAAAATTTGATTCAGCCATAACCAAATATAAAAATGCTGATGGGATATTATTTTCTCTAAGGATTTTTTTAATTTGAGGTACAAATAGATATGCATTATTAAGCTTACGAGTATAACCTTTTTTTGTATGCTTTAATCTTTTATTTAACTCTTTTTGTAATTTGTAATCTGTAATATAACTAGACTGTATGTCCAACTCTTCAAGTATACGAATATCATTTTGTATAAAAGCAGTGCTTACTAGAGCTGCATTTAGATAACCCACAGAACAAAACAATAAAATAATTTTGATATAAATACCAATAGTTCTCAAATAAACACCTTTAAATATATTAATATAGGTATATTATAGCTAATTTATTGTATTAAACTCTTTAAATAATTTTTTTGCATTTGTTGTAGTCAACTCTTCTATCTGTTTTTTATCTTTTGATAATATTTGTGCTATTTTTTCAACAATCTCATTTGTATATTTTGGTTCATTTCTACTACCTCTAAAAGGGTGTGGAGTAAGGTATGGACCATCTGTTTCAACTATTAACTTATCTTGAGGTATTTTAGGGAGAATCTCTACTAATTTTTTTGCATTTTTAAAAGTAACAACACCACCAATTCCAAAATAAAAATTATGATCACTTAAACTAAGCAGATGTTCACTTGCATTAAAACAATGTAGAACACCACCAACTTTTTTAGCTTCATAGTCTATCAATATATTTTTACTATCATTTGATGCATCTCTTATATGGACAATCAGAGGTTTATTTACCTCTATAGCAAAATTAATTTGAGCTATAAATATATCTTTTTGTAATTGTATATTTTTTAGTTTCTCTTCTTCATTTTTAGGTAGTCTAAAATAATCCAAACCACATTCACCTACAGCAATACATTTAGGGTGATTAACATACTCTTTTAATAAATTTAAATCAAAATTTTCACAATCGTAGGGATGAACTCCAACCGCAAAAAACACCTCTTCATATTTTTCACTTAGTTCTACTGCCTTAGGTAAGTCTGTAGGATCTGCACCTGGTATTAAAAAAGCTTTAACACCACTTTGTATAGCAGTGTTTATAACTTCATCTATATCATCTTGATATTGAATATTATCAAGATGACAATGAGTATCAATTATTGGCATATTTTTATAATGACATTCTTTCTTTTATCTCATCTAAAAGCTCTGGCAATTTAGATAAATCATCTCTCTTAATCCAAGATGTAATTCCAAAATTTTTAAATGCATCATAATCACTTGGATCATCAATAATTGCTACTGATGTATATTTTTCTTTACAAACTTCATGTTTCTTTTCCTCATAATCAAATATTGAATTAATATCCAAAATTATAACATCTGCATCCTTATCACAACCACTATGGATAAAACATATATCGTAACCAGCTGCTTCTACATCTTCAAAACTTGTAATTTTCATCATAAAACTCCCATTAATATTTATACAAAATTCTAACACACATTAGCTTGTTATTTAATTTTGCATCTCTACACACTTATAAAATATATCTAGCCGTATCTTCATTTTGAGCTATATCTTCAAGCTTCTCTTTAACTAACTTTTCTGTAATTGTTATAGTTTCACCTTTGTGTTCATCAGCATCAAAACTTATATCTTCTAAAACTTTTTCTATAACCGTATGTAATCTTCTAGCACCTATATCTTCAGCTTTTTCATTTGCACTTACTGATAAATTAGCAAATGCTCTTATAGCATTATCATCAAATTCTAAATTTACACCCTCTACATCTAAAAGTGCTTTATATTGTTTAAGTAGAGAATTCTTTGTATTTGTAAGTATTTTATATAACGCCTCTTCATCTAATGGATGTAGTTCAACTCTTAAAGGGAATCTACCCTGTAACTCTGGTAATAAATCACTAGGCTTACTAACATGAAATGCACCAGCTGCAATAAATAAAATATGATCAGTTTTAATCTGTCCATATTTAGTTTGAACATTACTACCTTCAACTATTGGAAGCAGATCTCTCTGAACACCCTCTTTACTTGGATCTTGGTTTTTATTATTTCCACCAGTAGCTATTTTATCTATCTCGTCTAGAAAAATTATACCACCATTTTCACATCTTTTTATTGCTTCTTGTTTTAAGGCATCTTTATCAAGAAGATTATCACTAGCAATACCTCTTAAAAGCTTTTTAGCTTCTTTGATTGTTACCTCTTTTTCAATCTTCTCTTTACCCATTTTACCCATCATACTGTTGATACTTTCACTAATAGCACTCATATCCATAGGTAAATTACTATCAACTATCTCAACATGTGTAGTTTTAGGTAGCGATATAGTAATTTTTTTATCATCCATATCACCACTTAAAACCTTTTTTTCCATCATATTGTATGTTTTGATAAATGAATCTTTGGCATTTTCACTAGCAGATTCAGGTAAAGGAGGAACTAAAATCTCAACAATTTGTTTTATAACTTCACTATCAATAGAGTCTTGATTTTGTTCTTCATACTCTTTTGTAACTAAGTTAAATGATTCATAAGCTAAATCTTTTACCATTGATTCTACTTCTCTACCTACATATCCAACTTCAGTATATTTACTAGCTTCAACTTTTACAAAAGGTAAGCTCATCATCTTTGCCATTCTTCTTGCTATCTCAGTTTTTCCAACACCTGTAGAACCTATCATAAGAATATTTTTTGGCATAATATCTTCTTGAAGTTCAGCACTAAGTTGCATTCTTCTATAACGATTTCTTAAAGCAATTGCAATAGTTTTTTTAGCATCATTTTGACCTATAATATAATCATCAAGATAAGCTACTATCTCTTTTGGAGTCATATTCATTATTTTTTATCCTCATTCAGTGTTAGTGTTTTAATATTTTGATTTGTATATATACAAAGTTCTCCAGCTGTCATCAAAGATTCTTTTACTAACTCTAGTGGCTCTAAATTAGAATGCTTTTTTAATGCCCTAGCAGCAGCAATAGCAAAGTTACCACCACTACCAATAGAAGCTAAACATCCATCTTCTGGTTCAACAACATCACCTGTTCCACTTAATATAAAGATATGCTTCTCATTTAAAACCAACATCATAGCTTCTAGTCTTCGTAGAGTTTTATCTTTTCTCCACTCTTTAGAGAAGTTTACAACAGACTTTAGCAGATCACCTTTTGTATTTTCTAAATGCTCTTCAAACATATCAAAAAGATTAAATGCATCAGCTGTACTACCTGCAAATCCTGCTAAAACTTTTCCATTATAAAGTGTTCTTATTTTTGTAGCATTATTCTTTAAAACTGTATCACCAAATGTAACTTGACCATCACCACCAATTACAGCTTTTCCATCTTCACTTTTATATGCAAGTATTGTTGTCGCATCAAACATCAACTATACCTTTTAAACTTCAGCGATTACATCTATTTTTGCAATAGCATGTATCCCATGACCTAATTTACAATCAGCCTCAAATATACCAATAGTTTTAATCTTACTTTTTAGCGTAATCTGTTTTTTATCAATTGTTATATCAGCTTGTTCTAACATAATATGTTGAACCTCTTTATTTGTAACACTACCTATTAAATGTCCATTTGCACCAACTTTGTGTTTTACAGTAAATTTAAAACTATCGATTTTTTCTTTTATCTCATTTGCAACTTTAAGCTCTAACTCTAGAGCATCTTTTAGTCTTACTTGCTCTGCTTCCCACTCTTTTAAAACTTCAGGTGTTGCATGTTTAGCATGACCTTTTCCTATAAGAAAGTTTTTTCCATAACCATCTTTTACCTCTTTTACTTCACCAGCTTTACCCAAAGATTTTACATCTTTTATTAATAATACTTTCATATATATTCCTACTTTATTTATTAGAGTTATTATACCTAATC